>JAURXC010000407.1 GCA_030654645.1 Deltaproteobacteria bacterium
ATCCAGGAGACTCCGCTGTTCCCGGCCAATAACCCGGTTGCCGCATTGGCCGGTGAGGCTGCGCTGCTCAAGAAGGCGCTCGAACTGAAGCAGGGTGAGCTTGGCGGACCGGTTGAAACCGCAAAGGGGATTTATATCCTCAAGGCCAGGGAGCGCAAGGCCGCGTCTGTGCCGGCGCTGTCCGAAATAAAGCCGGCTGTTGAGGAAAAGGCCAAGTTAGCAAAATCTGTCGAGCTTGCCAAACAGAAAGCCGAGCAAGCAGCCAAGCAGCTTTCAGCTAAAGCGAATCTCAAGACGCAATCCACCGGCAGCTTCGGCTATTCTGCAAAGGGAGACATTCCAGCGGTCGGGGTCTCGCCCGAGATGGCCGATGCGGTGTTCAAGCTGACGGCAGGTCAGGCACCCGCCACTCCGTTCAAGGTTGGAAACCGCTGGTTCGCGGTTCGCGTCAAGAACCGCCTGGAAGCTCCGCAGGCCGACTTCCAGAAAACAAAAGAGGAACTGAAGAAAAGCATGCTTCCGAAACAGCAGGAAGAAGCCCTGGCCGCCTGGACCAAGGGGTTGCGCGAAAAAGCCAAGATCGAGATCAATCAGGCGCTGGTCGCCGAAAAATAGGAGAGAGTTATGTCACAGCTTATCATGCAGACAGATCTTCCCGGTTTAAACCTGGTAGCCCGCGGCAAGGTTAGAGATATCTATGATCTGGGGGAGACCCTGCTGATGGTGACATCTGATCGTATTTCCGCTTTCGATGTCATCATGAACGAGCCGATCCCGGACAAGGGCTTTGTTCTGACCCAGATTTCGGCCTTCTGGTTTCGCCAGATGGAGGATATTGTGAAGAACCACATCATTTCCACCGATGTGGCCGATTTCCCGGCCGTCTGCCAGCCGTATGCCGACGTGCTCAAGGGGCGCTCGATGCTGGTAAAGAAAGCGACGCCGCTGCCGGTTGAATGCATTGTTCGCGGGTACGTCTCCGGTTCGGGCTGGAAGGATTACAAGGCCACCGGTTCCATCAGCGGTATTCAGCTGCCTGCCGGTCTCAAGGAATCGGACCGTCTGGCGGAACCGATCTTTACCCCGTCAACCAAGGCGGAACTTGGGCAGCATGACGAAACCATTCCGTTTGATAAAATGGTTGAAATTTGCGGCCGCGAGCTGGCTGAAAAAGCGCGTGATTACACTATCAAGATCTACTGCCGCGCCCGAGACCTGGCTGACAAAAAGGGTATCATCATTGCGGATACCAAGTTTGAGTTTGGCGTCTATGATGACGAGCTGATCATCATAGATGAGTGCATGACGCCTGATTCCAGCCGCTTCTGGCTGAAGGACGAGTACCTGCCCGGCGGTCCCCAGCCCAGCTTCGACAAGCAATTCCTGCGGGACTACCTGGAAACGCTCGATTGGGGCAAGACTGCACCGGCACCGGCGTTGCCGCAGCATATCCTGGAGAAGACCGCCGACAAGTACCGTGAGGCGCTCTATCGCATAGCCGGCATCTCTGTCTGACAGGTTCTGTCCGGTTAGATTGAATCAGGGCGGTTCATGTCATGAGCCGCCCTTTTTATTTGCCGGTCGCCTGGCGTCCACGATAATGTCCGCCAAATCGTTCTTACCTTTTTTTAGAAGCAAGCTTGACTGTTGCCAGTTGTACGGTAAACTGTGTGGAGTTTAGCATCCAATACAAATTGCAGGAGATACGTGATATGAAACTCGAAGAAATCAAGGAAATCGCCAAACAGCATAATATCAAGGTTGGGAAACTCAAAAAGGCGGAACTGATCCGGGCCATCCAGATGGCGGAAGGCAACGACGCCTGTTTTGAAAGCGGCCGCTCGGCCGATTGCGGTCAGGATTCTTGCCTGTGGAGGAGTGACTGCGACTGATTGCAATGTCTGAATGGATTTTGAAATAAACAACAGCAGGGTGCGACGGATTTGCGCCCCTGCTGTTTGTTATTTAGTAAGTTAGAAGATGTTTTCTGCTGTTTTCATGCAGAAAATAGCTTCGTTAACGCACTTATCCTGTTTATCAGGGTCAGGGCGTGCCTGAATTGATAAATGCTCCCAGCTTGGTGTCAACTTTGGAGATATGGTTCAACAGCCACTTCAAAAGCATGTTGTTGGTCTCAAGTACATGGTGGGTTGAAATGCCGTCCTTATCGGTTTCTTCACGCAGCTCCTTTATTCTTGCCTCGAAACCGACATGTTGGGCACGGTGCTCTTCGTATTCCGGATAGCGCCGGAGTTGCTGAAGCGCTTCTTCGTCTCTGAAATGTGTCACCACGTACTCTTCAAGAAAAGCCAGCAGCTTCTTGAGTTCCGCTGTTCCCTTGCCCTCCTCGCATGCATTCAGCAACCTGTCGAACCGCAACAGCAGTTCCTTGTGCTGCTTGTCGATCAATTCTACTCCCACTGACAGCGAATCTCTCCACTGGATCCCCATGACATACTCCTTTGATGCGGGTTGCCGGTCTTTATTGCGGTTTTTTTGCTACCGTCTTTTTCTTTGTTTTTGCTTTTCCGCTCTGCTCCTTGAGCCGTTCGGCCATGATGCGCAAACGGTCATCGGCCAATTGGAAAACAGAGCCCTTGGTAAATCTGCCGTTCTTTGCCCTTGTACCGGCCTTGATTCCGGTGAGTATCTCGATGCCCTGTTCGATGGTCTCGACGCTCCAGATATGGAACTGTCCAGCGTTGACGGCCTTCAGAACATCTTCATGCAGCATCAGGTGTCGTTCATTGGTTTTGGGGATCATCACCCCCTGTTCGCCGGTCAACCCCTGGGCGCTGCAGACCGCGAAAAAGCCCTCGATCTTGTGATTTACCCCGCCGATGGGTTGTATCATTCCGCGCTGGTTGACGCTGCCGGTGACAGCAATGCCCTGTTTGACCGGCACGCCCGAGAGCGAGGACAAAAGCGCGTACAGTTCGGTTGATGAGGCGCTGTCGCCTTCGATGCCGTCATAGGACTGCTCGAAGCAGATCGAGGCGGACAGGGACAGGGGGCGTTCAGTGGCAAAGGTGGCTCCCAGGTAGCCGGTCAGTATCAGCACTCCCTTGTCATGAATCGGTCCGGACAGTTTTACTTCGCGCTCGATGTTGACCATTCCGTCCTGGCCGGTATAGACGCTGGCCGTGATGCGGGCAGGCCTTCCGAAGGTGTGATCACCCAGTCCGATCACCGACAGGCCGTTGATCTGGCCTACTACGGAGCCGGAGGTGTCCACCATGATGATGCCGTCCTCATATAGCTCCTGCATGCGGTCCTCGATGCGGTTGACCCGGTAGAGGTTTTCCTCGGCCGCCGACCGCACGTCGTCGCCATCGATTACCGTACGGCCGTTCTTGCTGGCCCAGAAACTGATCTCGCGAATAAAATCAGAAATTTCCATGAACTGCGATGAGAGTTTGTTCTGGTCGTCGGCCATGCGGGCGGTATGTTCCAAAAGGGCCGCCACGCCGCTCTTGTGGAAGGGGAGCAGGCCTTCGGAACGGCAGTGGCTGGCGACAAAAAGCGAATAGTCGTGCATGATTTCCGGAGTGCGCGCCACCCGGCTGTCAAACTCGGCCTTGACCTTGAAAAACTTGCGGTAATCCGGGTCAAGGTGGAAGAGCAGGTAATAGATCCAGGGGGTACCGATCAGGACAACCTTGGAGCGCATCTGCACCGGCTCCGGTTTAAGCGAAACCATTGTCATGAAGCGATACTGCTCCAGCACATCCTCGATCCTGATCTCGTTGTTGCGGATGCAGCGTTTCAGCGAATCCCAGACGAACGGGTTCAAGAGCACTTCGCGGGCGTCGATCACCAGGTAACCGCCGTTGGCGCGATGCAGGGCTCCGGCGCGGATCATGGTGAAGTCCGTCACCGCGACGCCGCCGTACTGCATTACATGCTCGATCCGTCCGAAGAGATTGTTGTAGGTCGGGTTCGATTCGAAAACCACCGGCGCGCCTTCGGTGTTCTTGTTGTCAACCAGGACATTGACCTGGTAGCGGTCGAAGGTAGGCTCCTGGCGAGGCATCTTGATGCCCGGGATCTGGGGTTGGGGCGACTGGGGCTTGAAATCGTCCAGGGTGTTGAGGATGTCTTCCTGAACCGATTCCAGATAGGCAAGAACCTTGTCCAGACCTTCATATTTCTCGCGGAGCGGGTCGAGGCGATGCCCCAGGCAGGACATGCCCAGCTCTCGGTCGGCCAGCGACAGCGCTTCCTTGGTAGCCTTTTCCTGTTCGCGGACCTGGCGCAAAACCTCGTTCAGCCGTTCCGTCAGTTCCTTGCCCTGTTTATCAAGTTTCTGGCGTCTTTTCTCGTTCAGCGCATCATACTCTTCCTGGGTATAGTTACGCCCGGCTTTCTGCGGTACCACCACCAGTCCGGAGACGGTCCTCTGAAGTACAAATCCGAGCTTTTCGGCAGCTTTCTCAAGATCCTGGAACAGGTTGTTAGTGGCGGCCTGGTAGCCCTCCAGAAGTTCCGCGCGCCTGTTCTCGTATTCGCTGCTTTCGAGCGCCTTGGGGATGTCCTTGCGGAAGGCTTCTATCAACTCCTTCATGTCGGTAGAGAGTTCACTACCCATGCCGGCCGGCAGATCCAGGGAGATGGCGGAGTCATTGTCCTTGAAGTTGTTGACGTAAACCCAATCGTGAGGTTTCGGCTCATTTTTGGCGCGTTTGCTGAGGATGCTGGCGATGGTGGTGGTCCGGCCCGTTCCGGTCTCGCCGGAGATATACAGATTAAAACCGGGCGCATCAACGCCCAGGCCGAAATCAATCGAACGCAGGGCCCGTTTCTGCCCGATCGCGTCATTAAAATCAGGCAGCTCCTCGGTCGTTTCAAAACCGAGCAGTTCCGGATCGCAATTCCAGCGCAGTTTGTCAAATGGTACCAGGCAGCCGTGAGCAGACATTAAGAGCTCCTTCGAATCAGAGTGAGTGTGGCATTGTGTGGAGCAGTCGCGGATATGTCAAGCCGAAATTGCCGCCAATGATGTGAGGGCGGCCGATACCGCTGTTCCGATGTCTTCGCGCTCCGGCAGCGGGGCCGCCAGGGCCGGTATATATCCGCGTTCCAGCAGGATCTTGCGTGCGGTCGCGCAAGTCAGGTCATAGGCCCACGATATTTGCAGCAGCCTCAGATCGTTCAGCGTGCGGACGCTGTCCAGCCGGACGATGGTACCAGCCGCCAGCGAATCAAGGCATGCAGCGGAGACTACTTCCGGCAGGTCGGCAAAACCGAGCGTTGCTGCGGAAGCCCTCTGATGGGGAGGCAGATTCTGCAGTTCCGTGAAAACCCGCCAGATATCGAGTTTATCCGCATCGCGGATCAGTTTTATGAAAAGTTGGTCCGGTGAGCGGAATTTACCCGGCAGTTCCAGCAGGTTGTGAAAGCGGACGGCTTCTTCGATCAACAGTTGTTCCGTGGGATCGAGCCCCACCAGCAAATTTTCCTTACGGATTACCTCAATCGCCAGACGGGCGTGGTTGTCCGATTCGCTGTCACGGAAAGTGCGCCAGCGCCGGTACTGGGGGAAACGCCCCACGTCATGCAGCAGTGCAACCGCCAAAGCTATGCGTGTCTCGCCGGACGACAGATTCTCACCTTCGCACAAGAGGGCCATGACCTCGCAGACCTTGCGGGTATGATCTATCTTGAGACGAATGTTTCCGGCGCCTTCCTGGTCGGTGTCCAGATATGGTTCTACATAGCCGTCGAACCAGCTGTAAAGCCCATCTAATTGTAATTGTTCCATAATAGGGCCAAGCTCCATCAGGATTGAAATTGCCTGCATAATACTGTACCCTGCCGCGAAGTCAATAAATCACATGAGGACCCTGATGCAGTTGTCGCTTATCGATAATCATGACCCCATATCGAATGCGGAGATAAGAGTCGCCGAGCTTCGCCGCATGATAATCCATCACAGTCAGTGCTATTACCAGTTTGACGCGCCCGAGATCAGTGATGCCGAGTACGATGCCCTGTTTAATGAACTTTCGGAGCTGGAAAAACAGCATCCCGAGCTGGCAAGTCCCGAATCTCCGACCCGGCGGGTCGGTTCGGCCCCCCTTGATAAATTCAGAACGGTCAGGCACCGCTTGCCGATGCTCTCACTGGAAAACGCGACAAATGAAGAAGAAATCAGGACCAAGCTGGATGCGCGCGTAAGAAATGAACTGGGGTTGCCGGAAGGTGAAGCGCTTGAATATATGTGTGAGCCCAAAATGGATGGGCTTGCGGTGGAGCTTGTTTATGAAAACGGTCTGCTGGCCGTTGCCGCGACCCGGGGCGACGGCTTTACCGGTGAAGACGTCACCGGAAATATCCGTACATTGCGGTCTCTTCCACTGCGCCTGAGCGGCGACAACATCCCCCCACTGCTGGAGGTTCGCGGTGAAGTTTATCTCTCCTTGTCCGCATTTCAAATTATAAACCGGGACAAGGAGGAAAACGGGGAACCGCCATTTGCCAATCCGCGCAATGCCGCCGCCGGATCACTACGGCAACTTGATCCGCAAATCACCGCGCGTCGTCCGCTGGCGATCTTCTGCTCTGCTCCCGGACATGTGGAAGGTGTTTCCTTTGAATCCCAGCAGGCTTTTCTGGATGCGGCCGCCGGATGGGGATTGCCGGTAAACCCGTTGACAAGGCGGGTAAGCGGAATTGAAGCGGCGGTGGCCTACTATCAAGAGATGCAGGCCCGGCGCGAATCGCTCCCGTATGAGATAGATGGTACCGTGGTCAAGGTCGATTCGTACCGGTTACAGCGGGAACTTGGAGAAAAGAGCCGTTCACCGGTCTGGGCCATTGCCTGTAAATTTCCGCCACGGCAGGCCGAAACCGTGCTTGAGGATATTCTGCTTTCGGTCGGCCGGACCGGCGTTGTGACCCCGGTGGCACAACTCCGGCCGGTCGATATCTCCGGTGTGACCGTCGCCCGTGCCACGCTGCATAACTGGGATGAAATCGCGGCCAAGGATATCCGTATCGGCGACACCGTCGTGGTGGAACGGGCCGGCGATGTGATCCCGGCGGTCGTCAGAGTGCTTGAAGGGTACCGCACAGGAGCCGAGCGATGTCTGCCCCCCCCGCTGAAGTGCCCCGAATGTGGTTCTGATGTGGTGCGGATTGCGGATGAAGTGGCCCTGCGCTGCATGGGGCTTTCCTGCCCTCCGCAGATCCGGGAGTCGATCAAACACTTTGCTTCCCGTGGTGCAATGGATATCGAAGGACTGGGCGACAAGTTCGTCGAACAGCTGCTATCTCTGGGGCTTGTTCACAACGTAGCCGATATCTATCGGCTCGGTAAGGACGATTTCATGCGTTTCGAACGCATGGGGGACAAGCTCGCCTCCAACCTGCTGGCGGCAATCGAGGCCAGCAAACATCGTGAATTGAACCGTTTCATCCATGCCCTCGGCATCAGGCATGTCGGTGAACGTACAGCCAAAACCCTGGCCCAGGCTTTTGGAAGTCTCGAAAACCTTGAAGCGGCGACACTGGAGGAACTGACCAGTATCCGCGATATCGGCGCAATCGTTGCCCAGAGCATCCGCACTTTCTTTGACAACGGCCAGAATCTGTCAGTGATCCGGCGGATGATTGAGGCTGGAGTTACTCCGTCCGTCACCAGCAAGAAAGTCGGCGGAATCTTCAGCGGAAAGAATTTCGTTTTCACCGGAACCCTGAGTCGCTTCAGTCGTGACGAAGCCAGAAAACTGGTAGAGGATCAGGGGGGAAATGTGGTAGGTTCTGTCTCGAAAAAAACCGATTATGTTGTGGCCGGTGACGAGGCCGGCAGCAAGCTGGCCAAAGCGCGGGGATTGGGTGTTGCCGTACTTGGCGAGGATGAATTCCTGGCCCTGATGGAAGCGCCGCAATGAAAGGAAAATGTTGTGGATAAAGTTTCAATGATGATAAAAGCCCGTAAACTGTTCAAGGAAATCAGCGATCTTCCGACTATTCCCGCGATCGTTTCCAAGGTGATATCGCTTTTGGACAACCATGATGCCGATCCCGACGATATTGCTGATATGATTCTTTCCGACCAGGTGCTGGCGGCCAGGGTCATCAGGGTTGTCAACTCTCCTCTATACCGTTCCAACAGCGAGATCAGCTCGGTCAAGCGGGCCCTGCTGTATCTGGGCTTCAAGAGCGTTCGGGAAATGATCCTGACAAGCTATTTCATCGAAGGATTCAAGCAGAAAGAGCAGCCGTTCGATATCAAGACTTTCTGGATGCATTCTTTCAGTGTGGGTGCCATATCCCGCCGCATCGCCACGATGGTCGGATACGAAGATGTGGAAAAAGCGTACTTGGTCGGTATAATTCACGATATAGGCAAGGTGTTTCTTGGGCAATAC
>JAURXC010000410.1 GCA_030654645.1 Deltaproteobacteria bacterium
AGAGCATGGATCAGCAACACGCCCCAGACTGCAAATTCCGTTCGGACAAAGGTCCCAACTCCCCATACCGCGCCCATCAACAGCCACGACATGGATTTTTTAAGATCGGCAAAGTGATACATGTAAATAAGCAGCGATGACAGAAACGCAGCCGGCAGGTTGGTCTGGCAGGGATACGCCGACGTATAGATCAGCAGCGGTCCGCCAAATGCGCATGACAGCAGAGCTGTAATAACTGCCGATGCCTGGTGATAACGACATGCGACTCGAAAAATCATGACACACGACAGCATTGCCATCAGGTAGGTTATGCAACCAAGCCACATCCCCTCGTGATACCCCAGCATGTAGAAGCGAGGCGGAAGATCCGGGATCAGCGCAGCGAAATGCTGTGTCACCACTGCCAGCAGTGTCGCCGGAAGAATGAACAGCACACCACCGATATTCTGATGAATCGGCGCATGATTGGTTTTGGTGATCTGGTAAGGAGTATCATCGAAAAGGACTTCGGGCAGAATATTCAAGCTGCCTTTTGATACTATGTTGTGGGCGACCTCCAGGTAAACCCCACTATCAGGTCCAACGGGCTTGTTGTTGTGATAAAACAGGAAGGGGACCATCAGTATCAGAAACCATACAATGCTTAACGACTTATTCACATCTGGTCCCTGATTTCAGTATTCAATATGCGCAAAACGGCCGCAATGACCGAAGAGGCCGTGATGTACTCCATGCAGTGCGTCTGCTGGCTGCAACGCGGTTCCAGGCAGGGTACACAGGATCGATCCAGATCCGGATAGAGCACCTCGCCTCTGCCATAGAAATATGTCTCGTTCGGGTTGGTCGGCCCGTACATCACGACCACTTTTTTCCGTAACGCCAGGGCGATATGCAGTCCCAGACTGTCATTGGTGACCAGCAGCCGGCAGGAGTTGATCCAGTCGATGTAGTCATGCAGTTCATCCATCCCCTGCTGCGAAGAGTAGCTGAGTCCGTTTTCAGTCAGCATAAGCTTGAGTTCTTCCCATTTGGCTGCAGGCCAGGACTTGTTGGGCCATTTCGATCCAACCGCCCAGTTCAGACCGACGTCGTACAGTTCTTCCGATTTGGGCCGATAGCCGAGGATATACTCCTGTCCCTGCCAAGCAGCGCTGACAACCTGCAGCAACGACTCCTGCCAACTGCCGGTGTAGGTCCTCTTCAGGTCGCCGTCCCTGCAGAGTGAAACCACTTTCTCGCAACCGTCATACCCCTCTGCCGTTCCGTGCAGTTCGTCAAAGCGAAAACCGTAACGGCGCCAGGCGGAGATCGAATCCGCCAGGGCACAGATACCCGGCACCTTTTCCAGGTTGATGACCGTATCAAAACGCTCCCGTTGCAACTGCAGCACCGTGGTCAGGTTATAGGGCAGTATGCGCTTGATATAGGGATTGCATTCCAACAGGGGATAGGCCTGTTCATCGACCAGCCAGGTGACATGATCCTGCGCAAATGGGTAGAGAATAACCGTGGTGCGGAGAACATCACCCAGACTCGTGACAGTACTGATGCCGGAATCGATGGTTTCCGAATAACCCAGCTTGATGATCAAAATTTTTGCCATATTGCCCCATATCCTGACAGCGAATTCAATACACCCGCGTGTCAGTTCATATTTTCAACTTTCAGAATCAGTCTTTCATAATCGATATCAACCGGAACGAACCAATAGCCGTACAGAAAGCGGGGCTTTTGTTCCTGTATTATGTCAATCACCATCAGCCGGAAGGGATCGCTCAACCAGGCCGGTTCCGGCAGATAATCCAGATAGTAGTACATATGCCTGGCATTTATTGAAATCCAGATATAATCGGTCTCCGCAAGAATTCTTTTTCTTTCCGGTTCCGGAGCGACATTGAAGTATTGAAGCGCGGTCAGCTTCGGATAGCGGTCCGGTTGCAGAACAACAAGCGGATAGAGCAGATCATCCTCCGTCATCAAGCGGGTCGATTCGGGGATTTTATTATCCTCCAGGATCTTGGAGGCGCTCACTACAAATGGAAACATCTGTGCCTGCACATTGGCAAATCTGCGAAAGAGGGAAAAATCGAAAACCATGACCAGTGCCAGCACGGTAACCGCGGAAAACACGATGGACAAGAGTCTGCGCTCCCGCTTGACCACCAGCACAAAACGGACGATCATTCCGATCCCGGCCGAGACTGCAAAAGCGTAAAACAGGGCAAAGTATCTTTCGAAATTAAAGTCTCCACCCAGCACCAGCACATTGAACAGCAACAGTATTATGGCCGAAAAAGTTGTCAGGTACTGCTTGAAACCATAGCGAAAACAGCCCGCGATCCCTAATACGGCCAACACTGCCAGGGGAATGATATAGTAATAATTTGCCTCAAAGCCTTCCCGTGCCACGCATATAAAATAACCGAGCTTGTCGCCAGGTGCAAAATCGCCATCGAAATCATTGTAGGAAGCAATATAACCGACCGCGGCGCCGCAGTTCAGTCGATCGAGAGTCCCTTGCACACGCAGTATGACTGACACCCACAGCGCAAGCGATAACACCCCCAGACCGGAAAACTTTAGCAGTTCCTTCCATTCTTTCTTCACAAGCAGAATGCCCCAGATCGTTCCGAGCAGCGCAACAGCCTGTATATGAAATTGGATCGAAAACAACAGCAGGAATCGTCCGAGAGACTTTCGTTCCGGGCAGTAGAAATAGTACCTGATGCCGGAAAACAGCACAGGAATCAGAAATATCGAGTAGGATCCGTGCATGAACTCGGCCATGAAAACCGCGCTACTGACAGGGAATACGATGATTCCGGCGATTCTTCCGCCAATATCCGACGCGATTCTCGCCAGACTCCACACACAAAACGCCATCACCAGACACATCCCGACACTGAAAGCATGGTCTCCCAGCAAGGCGTTCAATTCATATAGCAACCCCATGATCACGAGTTGCCCCGGTTTTGTGAACGAGGCGCCGATACTGCCGGTCAGGTTGGGGTGAAACAGGATCTCCCAGTAGGCAATCTGGCACAGATTATCACCACGGAGACTTAATACATGTTGCTGATGTCCGTGAAATAGATAGAAGTAAGCAAAACATGTGGTAAAAAGCGCTGTGCTGTACATTTTTTCAGACAGTTTTTTGTACAGCAAAAGGGCGCCGGAACAGCCAAAAAACAGGAATTGAAGTGAAAAAACAAATTCGAGCATTTTATTGAAATTGGCCCTCAGATAATCGACCGAATAACAACATGCAAACAGAAGCAGCAAAATCGCGTTCAGCGTAACCAGAAACACCAGTTGTCGGTTATTGCCGCAATAGCCGGCCCCCGGCATGGAGCGCAACCTGACAGCAATATCATTAAGTCCAGATTTCAAACCCAATTTCAAACCCCTTGACCTGATTTCGGCAATTCTGTACGAACCGATTTATCCAGGATTTCATTTCAACTTCAGAATTTCTTCTTCCAGCAACACCAGTGAATGGTCGCCGGAATCCAGCTCTCTGGCCATGCGTACATTTTGCAGGGCTTTTTCTCGATGGCCCAGCCCGGCATACAACTCGGCCAGAATCCTGTAGGGCATGATCAGGTATGGATTTGCCTGAACAGATTTTTCCAGGACTTCGATAGCGTCCTGCAATTGGCCTGCCTGACGGTAAGCATTACCCAGATTGACCAGCAGAACCGGACTATCTCCTCCTACCGCCAGACCCTCAAGATATGCGCTTATAGCGGAGTGAAAATCAGCAAGCGCCAGATAGGTCGATCCGAGATTGGAATAGCCCTCGATCTTGTAAGGGCTGATCTGAATAGATCTCCGGAAAAAGGGGATTGCCTTTTGATATTGCTGTTCGTCAATCGCGGCAACTCCCGCATTGTAGTTGGGGCGCCATTTATCCGGGCTCTTCGAAACCGAATCCTGCCACAGCGCTAATGATGAACTGTATAAAAGGTTGCGCTTGACGGTCAATGCGGAGTACATGGCCGCCACGACAGCCAGGAGAATTATCAGGCGGGTTGCCCACAGCGGGGAAAATTGCGGGCGGAGCGAGTCGATCCGGCAAACCAGGCCGGTAATGGCCGGAAGTGAAAAAAGATATCCGCGGTGTTCGGTCATCAGATCGGGAAGCGGAAAAAATGATGATGATACGCTTAACGCCAGCAATGAGAAGAAGATGCAGAAGCTCAGCAGGTCATTGTGCAGGCTCCTCCGTTTCCCGCTTTGCAGCATGACTCCGGCAATTACGAATAATGCCAGGATCGTCAGGCTGATGATTATCTCCGGCTCGGCAAAACTTCGATACAGCGGATAGGACGGGTCGATATTCTGGCCATATGGCGCTACCAGCATCCTGAAATAGGTGAGTATCGCCCGGGACTGGGTTATGGCGTATTCGTAGGGCGGATAACCGTCAATAACCCTGCTGATATTGGACAGTGATTTTTGACCTTCCGCCTGAGCCCTTGAAATCAGGTATACGAGCAACGGGATTATCGGCAGGCAGCAGATATGCGCGGAAGCCCGCAACAGAACCGTACGGGGTGGCAACCGCAGCAGTATGACGCCCATCAATACCAGCGTGATCGGCGCGGTGATCAGATTTTCCTGCGACAGCATACCGACGACAAGCGTAATCACCGAGCCGATATATGCCGACAACCGTTGCCGCCGGGTGGAACTCAGCAGAGAAGCCATAAAAAGCAGCATGGTGGCCAGATAAAACAGGGTGCCCAGCGAGGTATATCTCTGGATAGTGTAGGTTACGGACTCGGTATTAAGCGGATGGACCAGAAAAAAGAGCGTTGAAAAGAAGGGTATAAACCACTGCTGTTCAGCGCTGCCAACGCCGTTCCTGTGACGTATGATCCTTGCCAGCAACGCGTACCAGAGAATCGCGTTGCAGATGTGTATGGCTATGTTGACTACCCGGTAACCCTCGGGATCAAAACCGTCAAGCAGATAGTTCAGATGAAACGTCAAATTTGAAAACGGCCTGAGGATGAACGTAACCACCACGTCACGGTGCACATCCAGCTCGGTAAAGGCTTTGGCAAAAGCGGGGATATCCAGCAACCTGAGAAACATGCCGGAATCGGTAATCAGCGGGTTATCCACAAGATAGAAGCGGCTGTCGAATACAAAAGGATACGGCAGGGTATACCAGTACAACAGGACACCCAGTACCACAAAAAGAAGAATGTGAGTCTTTGCAGAATATCTATTCAAGAAAGGAAACCTTCCGCGCTTTATTACAGATTTATTTCAGACGCCCTGAATCCTGTTACGAAGTGCAAAATATATGCTGGCAAAAGTGGAGCGATCCGTTTGCATGCAGGTAACATGCCGCCACCCGGCTCCTTGCCGGATCCATGCGGCAAAATCCATATCCCGAAGGAGAGATGTGATTCCGGTTTTCTGTGGAACGCCGAACAACCTGTCGAACTTGCTGCTGGTTATGGTCAGGCCGGCATCGCCAGCTTTATAGTTGGCCTTCATATTTCTGGTTACTTCATATTTTTGCCAATAGCTCCAATTTTCAAGCATGTATTCCATATTCAATCAAAACATTCTATGCACTTATTATCTCAGACGTGTTGTTTCATCTCTTTTAACAAGATAATCAACGTACTTAGATAAATTGGCTTTCTTATCGTTAAAGCCGGGTACACTCATGTATTCCAGATAGGTCAATCTGACTTCATCCGTATCAACAGTACTTACATGTATGGATGTAGGAGGTGGTGGAAGTTTGGAGTTTATTATCTGGTTAGTTGCTACTGCCAAATTGGTAAACATTACTGTCATGGCTACATAACTTAAGACTGATGAAATCAATAGTGTCCTGGCAAGTATAATGGAATGCTTCTGATATACTTCAACAACAGCATGGTACCCGATAAGTATCAAGATCGTAACCACCAGAGACACCAGAGAAATTGCCAACATTCCAAACCGTTCGTAGAACAGTTGAGTGTCCTGATAGTGGACAACAATCAGAAGCAATACAGTAATCACGAGATTCTTGAAGGATAATAAGGAGTGATGCTTACCAAATAACAGGACTCCAACAACTCCAACAACAAATACCAAAGCCGGCAATATAATGAAGCCTAAACCTATCAGATTGTCGATTGCAGAACGGATTCCGCTGGCAAGCAGTTTGTAAGTATAATATTGTGTAGTACCGTGTGTCAGAAGAGCAAATGACCAGATATTGGTAAATAATATCAATATGATCCACACACTATTTGACTTTCCCTGATCCTCCCTCTCCGACAAGAGTTTAATCAATACTGGCACCAGCACAATCCCGCAGATACTCAGTCCCCGCATACCGAAACTGTCCAGACCAAGCCACCAGGCATACCATGAGGCGTGCAGATAAATATGCAACATTATTACAATCGCTGCCACAACAAGCAGCAATGATTGCAGGCTGTTACGATGTTTAAATATCACAACAACCAGTGACGCGAAACATAGCAGATAAAGTGGATGATAGACAAATAAGCCATGCCAAGGGTGGATAAGAACGGCCGAAAGTTCCGGATGCAGAAAGTCGATACTTTTGAAATCACCAAACCCAAATTCATATACAGACGTAAGATAGGAGCCTGTCATCCAATAATTTACAGTTAGTGCTGCAGATATCGCCAATAAAACAGGAACATGAAAGATCAGCAGATGCACGGAGGAACGCAGTATTGAAGCATTACCGGTTCTGACCTCGTTCCAGATTCTGAAGAGAATTACAAGATATACGGGCACTACATAAAGAGCTAATTGACTTCTAATGGCAACAAGCAGGGAAGCCCAGATTCCTACAACCAAATAATCGAACAGACCAAACCTGTTGCGACTGAGTATCCAGTAAATCAATACGGAAAGACAGGTATAAGACAATGATTCCGATGCGTATGCAGACGAGTAATACCCGAGTGGCGTACCTATGAAGGTAATGCAAACACCAAACAGCGTCAGAGATAGATTGTTTTTTGTTGCATGGAGTAGGATGCCTGTATATGAAACCCAGAAAACAACCGTAAACAGCCACCCGACAAAGACCGCGTGTTCAGGTGTAAAAGAGCTGAAAAGACCGCCTAAAGAGAAGATGAGGCCGGGGCCGAAAGACCACTGGGATAACGGGACACCTTGAGGGGAGAGGATGTGCCCTTCATTACAAAATATGTTGCTTTGATTGAACGACATTGCCCAAATGTAATACTTGTAAAAGTCGGCACCATCGGTTTTATTGAGCAACATCGGCACAAAGGCCACAATCGTAAGGATCGCAACGAATGCTACTTTAATGCTCTGTGATATTTTTGTTGCCAAGCTGGCTCCCGGATTGGTGTAGTACCTATCTAAATGGATTTACGAGTTTATTCCATATTAAACTCAATAGTTGAATGAGCCTTCGGTTCTATCAAATCTGGAAAGTTTTCGTGTTCATATTTTCAGATAACATCCAAACAATTCCAGTACAACACCATTAGTTGCGGCGTTGCGGGAACATAGGTTTTCCTGCAGCCGCGACCCTTCCCGCCAGTTCATTACGGAAGCTGAAATATGCCTCCGGCGGCGCCTTGACACTCTCCCGGATGGCGGATTCCGCCGCCGCGAGCGCTTCAGGAAATCTCCCCAGGTTGCGGAGGATATCCGCCCGGGCGACATGAATAGCTGCATATTTTTCCGGAAGCTGTTTCCGGCGGGCAATATCCAGCGTTTCGTCGATATCCTCCAGGGCCTCGGCGAAACGGCCTTGTTCATTGCGGTATTTGGCGCGGGAATAGTATGCCGCGACCACCTGATGCGGAAAAAGGCTTATTTCCCGTGTCTCCAGAGTCTCCGAGTTCCGCCAGACCGGGATGAGCCGCACGGTCTGGGCGGAATACAAAGCAAGTTGCACGATTGCAGCCACGATCACGACCACTGCCGCCACACTGATCCCCTTCAGGCGCAGCTTCTCCGCCAGCCGGAAGACGCCTCCCCCCCACAGCAACGAAACAGCCAATGCGGGCAGGTAGGTATAACGGTCGGCGACCCACTGCCCCCCCACCTGGATGATCCCCAGCACCGGCAGCAGCACGGACAGATAGAACAACCAGAGCGCAGCCCAGGTCCGGTCATGGCGGGCGGACAGGGCGATGGCAAGACAAAGGACCGCCACCAGCACAAGAAAAGGCAGATAACTCAATAATGCCGTCTCGTGCACGTTTCCCGGATGCGGATAGAACGGGGCAAGCCCTGCCGGCCAAAGGGTCTGCCACAAGTAGAACAGCAGCGCCTTGCAAGCCACCAGCAACCTGGAGAGCGGGTCAACATCGGGCGCCCGCGTGATCGCAAACTTCTGGGCGGCCACTGTCACCAGCGCCACGGCAATCGTCATCACCAGCAACGGGATTTTTTCGGCGAGCGAACGGCCCAGACTTTTCAGGCCATTGATTCTTCCCAACGGATACCAGTCAATTACCAGCAACACCGGCAACAGGCTGACGGCCGAGGGCTTGCTCAATAGCGCCAGGCAGGCCATCAGCAATACCATCAGGTATGGACCAGACCAAAGAGCATGTTCTCCGGCCGCTTCACGACTCCGGCGAACATGACGGACATGCCACCACATGGCTGAGATCATGAAGAACACGCACAGCACGTCCTTCCTTTCGCTGGCCCAGGCCACCGACTCCACCCGCAGCGGATGGAGGCCGAAGAACAGCGCCCCGGCAATGGAGGCAAACTCGCCGTTCCGGGAGAGACGCGCATCGTCCGCCCCCTCCCCGGCCGCGAAGGTTCCGGCCTCCATGAAAAGATCGGCAAACAGGAAGCAAGCCAGAAATACGCTGCAAGCGTGGATAACGATGCTGGTCAGGTGGAAGCCGAAAGGATTCATTCCCCACAGACGAAAGTCAAGCGCCAGCGAGATCATGGTCAACGGATGCCAGTTGGCCTCGAAAAATCGGCTGAAAGAATCCGCCAGCATCCGCAGGTCGAAGGAGCGGATATGAGGATTGCCAACGATGTAACCCAGGTCGTCAAGATCGACAAAATCGTTGCCGGTGGCCCGATAAAAGACGGCCAGGGTTAACAGGGCCGCCATCAATGCACCGGTTGGCAGAAGCCGGCCGTACCTGCCGGCATTGTTCATGCGGACAACTCGATTTTTTTCATCGTCAGCCATGCAATCAAAGCTCAACTCTCACCCTTAGTCTTTTTGTAATCCCCGCATGAAAAATATTTTTCAAGCCAGACATACAGACAGATGAACAGGTAGCGGCTGCCCATCTCCTTGATCCTGAATTTTGCGGAACCTCCACGGCGATTACGCCAGACGATCGGTATTGTCGTCCAGCTGAACCCCCGGACAATGGCCTTCAACGGCAGTTCCACCGTCAGGTTGAAATGCGGCGCAATCAGGGGACGGCAACCGTCGATCGCTTCCCGGCGGTAGGCCTTGAAGGCATTGGTGGTATCATTAAGCCTGATTCCGAACAGTAGCCGCAAAAAACTGTTGGCCAGGCGGTTCAGCACCAGTTTGAGCGGGGGATAATCGACGGTAGTGCCTCCCTTGATGAAGCGGCTGCCGAATACGCAATCGTATCCCTTATTCAGCTCATGCCAGTAACGCACCACATCACCGGGGTCGTCCGACCGGTCGGCCATCATGATCACCGCTGCGTCTCCCTTGATCCGGTCAAGCCCGGCAATTACCGCCCGTCCGAAACCATGCTGACCGTTGTTTTGTACAGGATGCAGTTCCGGCAAGCGTCCGGCGCATCCCAGCAACAGTTCCCAGGTACGATCAGAGCTGCCATCATCAACGACTACTATTTCGTGCGGAATCCTGTTTAGCAGCAGCTCGTCATGCAGAGATTCTACCGTGTCGAGGATGCATTCCTGCTCATTTCTGGCGGGTATCACAACCGAAAGCAGTTGCAGAGCGTCTTTGTCCGCGTCCTGCCTCTTCATGCCAAACCTGAGAGTTCTAGCCAGTCCGGGTTTTGTTCGGCATGGAGCGCTATTTCCTCAAGAACACCATATATCGACGTTTCCGGACGCCAGCCCCAGACCTCGCCGGCAAGCGTTGAGTCCATGACCAGCCAGGGGATATCGAATCGACGATCATTCAGCTGCATGCCGACTCGATGTTCACCGAAACGCTCCCTACACCAGGCGCTCAGAATCGACAGGGACATGGCGTTGTCCGCGCCACCGCCCAGATTGAATATCCGGTTTTGGGTGGTGGAACCGGACGCAACCTGTTTTCTGATCAAAACAAGCATATCTCGTGGATGCAGGCAATCGCGCACCTGATGACCGGCGCCACCGAATCCGATGTAGGTCAGCGGAAGCTTCCGTAGCCAGGCATTGATCCAGTAGGAAAAGATGCCCTGGTCGGCACGCCCGAACTGGCCGGCCCCGGCCAGGACTCCACAACGATTGATCCAGACCGGAAAACCGCAGGTTTCTCCGTATTCCAGCGCCATAATCTCGGAGGCCAGCTTGGTGCTCCCGTAAAGTGATATCGGGGATGCCGTGCTGAACGACTCGTTTACCCCGGATGCGCCGAGACCGGTCGGCAGGGTTTGGCCCGGCGCCGGTCGAAAGGCATCGTCCACCAACTCGACCGCCAGCCGCGCCAACTCAGCAATCGAGTAGACCCGGCTGGTGCTGAGCAGAACAAGTCCCGCGCGGTGACGTTTGCAATACTCAAGGATATTGAGAGTTCCAATCAGGTTGTGTTCGACCAGCTGGCGGCTGCTGGTATCACCATCAATTCCGGCCAGCACGCTTGGATTGGCGGCGGCATCAATCACCCAATCCACATCCGGCAATGCTTCAAAGTCGGACCACATGCGGATATCGCCGTGATAGAGCTTGATACCAAGCCTCCGCAAACGGTCCCGGTTGTACTCGCTGCCCGGTCTGATAAAATTATCAAGACCGAGGATCGTAACCCCCGGATCCTGCTGCAACCAGGCTGTCGCCAGGGTGCTGCCGACGAAACCGCAAATTCCGGTAATAAGTATCTTCACTTTCCCGCCTCCATCACTACCTGCAACCGTTTCCGCCAAGAGGACTCGATTTCCGTAATGATCCCCTTCAAGTTCCTGGTAATGTCCCATTGCGGATAATGGCATTTTATCTTGGCCAGATCACTGTAATAGCAGACATGGTCGCCGGTCCTGTGCTGATCGAGGTGGCGGTAGATCTGTTTCCTGCCGCTCACCTGCTCGACCAGCGAGAACGCCTCCAGAATCGAACAGGAATTGGCCCGGCCGCCACCCAGGTTGTAAACCTCGCCGCGGCGCGGAGCAAGATAGAAGGCATGGATGAAGCTGGCCACGTCCTCGGAGTGGATATTGTCCCGCACCTGCTTGCCCTTGTAGCCGAAAATCGAATATTCCCGCCCCTCAAGATTGCAGCGCACAAGATAGCTCAAAAAACCGTGCAGCTCCACACCGGAGTGGTTTGGCCCGGTGATGCAGCCGCTCCTGAGGCAGCAGGTCGGC
>JAURXC010000011.1 GCA_030654645.1 Deltaproteobacteria bacterium
CCCACATCGAGCAGGCCCGGCGCGAGTTCCGGGTCGGCAACCTCTACATCAACCGCGCCATCACCGGCGCGATGGTCGGCCGCCAGCCTTTCGGCGGCGCGGCCCTGTCCGGGCTGGGCACCAAGGCCGGCGGGCCGGAATACCTGCTGCATTTCATGGATCCGAGGGTGGTGACGGAAAATACCTTGAGGAGGGGGTTTGTCCCGCAGTCGGGCGGCAAGGGGCCAGCGAAGAAATGACATTCCGGGGGAGTGATTGGCTATGCAAACTGTACAATCTGGTTCAGGCAGGGGCAATGTGAAAATGGATTTTAGAAAACCGAAACGCAAAATATCAGGCGTTAGTTACTAATCGCATGATTCATTCAGTCGCAATAGCCGATGCCCTTCAAAAACGGTAAGTATGTCGATTCGATCACCATCCAATCGGTAGACAATGCGATATCCTCGGTAAATAAGCTCTCGAATGTCAGGATTACCTATTTCTGGCACAGTCCTTCCGCTTCTCGGATTGTCAGTCAAAATTGCTTCAACGTGGTCAATAAGGGCATCAACAAACCGGACAGCGCGCTCCAGACTATCACGTGCAATGAAATCCTCTATTTCAAGCAGATTTCCGCCAGCTTCCTGTGACCATGTTATGCTCATGGATTACCCGTACTTCTGCGAGCTTGCAGGGTTTTTCGTAGTTCGTCTGTAGTTTGGGTACGCCCGCTTTCAACGTCTGCAATCCCCTTCTCAACAGAATCAAGAAAAGATTTTCGGTAAACCAATTCATCGTAATCCGAAGCGGACAGCAGTACACCAGCTGGTTTGCTGTTTTGGGTAATGATAAGTGGATGTCCGGATGTCTGCAGTGTTTTGAACCACTTGGAAATATTGGTTTTAAATTCTGCAATTGGAACAATGTCATTACTGATTGAAATAGCTCTCATTGTTTTACCTCCTTGATACGAATCTCTTTGTAGTCAAAATATAGACCTATAAATAGACCAATGCAAGTTCTCGGTTTCAGGCTTCGCTAACCAAATAATGTTTATGCGGTGGCTCCGCTGCGCTCCGCACCGCATAAACATTATTTGGTTCCATGGTCGGC
>JAURXC010000015.1 GCA_030654645.1 Deltaproteobacteria bacterium
TCCGACATCTCGTTCATCACGCCGGCCAGTTTGCCGATTTCATCCCTGGAGGTCACCTTGATCCTGGCTCCCCCTCCCCCCTGGCCGATCCGGGCGGCGGCATCGGCCATGTCTCGAAGCGGGCGCGATGTCAGGCTGGAGAGGATGCCGCTGAACAGCAGAGCAATCAGCACCGTCACCAGCGCAGCACCGCCAACCAGTCCATGCAGCGTACTACGGGTGGAGGCCAGGTATTCCAGCGGCATCGCCAGACGGATCACCCCCTCTGGTGCGCCGCTGCCGTAACTCATGGCACTGTAAAGCATCGACATCCGCAGTGTGTCGGAGTAGCGCAGCGCGCTTCCGGCCCCGTTTTTGAGGGCATCCTGCACCTCGGGGCGCTGGAGATGGTTCTCAAGCTGTGCCAAGCGGGCCTGCCCCACATCGGAATCGCCGATGACCGTGCCGTTTGTGGCGATCAGGGTAACCCTGGACTTGATTACCGTCCCGACCGTCTCCGCCAGCTGCTGCGGAGGCTGAACCCCTTTGTTGCCAACGACCAGCAAACGCGCCAACTGGGCCTGATTGGCCAGATTGGCCCGGCTCTCCTCGATCATCTCCTGCTGCAGCACATGATCTATATAAAAATAGAAACTTCCGGTGATCAGCACGATCAGAAAGATATAGGACAGCATCAGCTTGGTACGGAATCCCATGAAATTACTCCTCGATCTTGTAGCCAAAGCCACGGACTGTTTTGATTATATCCCCGGGGGCTCCCAACTTGCCGCGCAGGCGGGTCACATGGGTATCGACGGTCCGGGTGTCACCGGCGTTGTTATAGCTCCAGACATCCTGCAGCAGCTTCTCCCTGCTGTGTACGCGCCCCTTTTTCTCGACCAGGTAGAGCAGCAGTTTGAACTCGGTGCTGGTCAGCTCGATCTCGCTTCCGGCGCTGGTTACCAGGTGGCGCTGCTTGTCTATGACTATCTCGCCGATTGATAACAGTGACGTCGGAACAACTTCGTGCTCCATGCGCCTCATCAGCGACTTGATCCGCAACATCACCTCCCGCATCGAGAACGGCTTGACGATGTAGTCATCTGCTCCCACCTCGAAACCTACCACCCGGTCGATCTCGTCACCCTTGGCGGTGATCATGATTATCGGGATACGGGCGGTGCGCGGATCTTTCCTGAGCGCCTTGCAGACCTCCGTCCCCAGCAGACCGGGCAACATCAGATCCAGCAGGATCAGGTCCGGAAGCTCGGAAGCGGCCAGTTCAAACCCTTGCTTGCCGTCGTGAACACAGTGCGCGGCATAGCCCTCTTTTTCAAGATTGAAGGCCAACAACTCGGCCAGATCCTTTTCATCCTCAATGATCAGCACTTTTTTCACGGTATGCTCCTGCAGGCAATTTGACGCATGTCAATTTGACAAGTTGTAACATACAAATGTTACAACCGTGTGACGGATTGATGACTTTTGTGTAGAAATAAAGGAACCAGGCAACCAGATGGAATTTTACATAAAATTTATTCTATCTCCACAAGATTGTAACAGTGATCGCTTATAGTGACCAAAAACATGAACGGAGAAATAATGGGTATGAAGATCAGGAATAATGAGGATTTTTACTTCTGGTACTGCGACTGGTGCGACACCGAGAATCTTGTTCCCTGGGTGAAACTGCAGGATGGAACCTACTGCGGGGCCTGCCACCGGCCGATGACGACACCTCATATGAGCGGTGTTATCGTGAACGGCATCATTGCGGCAGAGTTGTGCTAGCCATGCGCGAATGGCTGGCAGCCATGATCCGATGGCGCCGGTTGCCGTTGCGAAGCGGCCTGGCCGAACTGGACCTGCAGATAGAAAAGTTGCGCATTTTGCGTGATTCCTACCGTGTATCGCTTCAAGCGCAGCGACACGACGGCACTGTTGATTCAAATAATCAATGTCCTCGATACATCTCCAGCACGTAGAGCACGATTTCAATCGCGATCAGCACAATGATGATCCATTCCAGGCGGGCCGAACGGCGGGCATGGGAGAGACTGCTGAAGACATCGGTCATATCCAGCAGCGTTTCCGACTTGTGCTTGATTTCCTGGTAGCGCTGGTTCAGCTCGAACAGTCCGGCCATGGTCAGATAGAGCCGGTCCGCCTCCGGGTTGTCCCAGGTGATATCCGGCTTGTCCAGCACCATGATATGGGCTATCGAAGTAAACTTGAAGCTCAGGATCGATGAAGCCAGCCTGGCCATGTCCCGGTCGGGCAGTTCCAGCGTCCCCTTGCCCAGATTGGCGATCAACACCTCCACCTCGTCGAAAACCACATCGACTCGCTCCTCGATCCGCTCCAGCGCCACCGACTTGGCAATCACGAAACAGATGATATCCATGAAAGCCAGGTTGAAACCCGGCATCACCGCACTGTCGTTGGTGATGGCCGGTCCGCGGGACGGGTCGATTTCCAGACGGTATTCCTCACGATACGGCAACTGGGGCTGACCTTTTAGATAATCGGTGTAGGTCGGCATGCCGTCCAGAAAACGGGCGATGATGTCGCCGGAACAATTGATGAAGACCACTCCACCGAAGTAGTACAGGTAGACCAGTTCGACATCGTCCGCAGCCGCCAACGAAAATGTCAGCGGACTGAGCTTCATCGGCTCTTCCCAACGATATTTACGGGTGATGCCGAGCTTGACCGCCAGGCGGTTCAAGTCCAGTTCGCCGCTGAAGGCGAATGCATTGAACGAAAAAACTTCCATATAGCCAACCTTGCCCCTGATCCTGCGACTCTGCTCCATACAGGTTTATTTATTGTTAGCGTACCATAAGCAGACTCGGTTACAAGCAGCGAATGGATTGTCGCACTGCTTTAGAAGCACCTGTTTATACCGGCCAGGAGACATGTGGCTATACCGTTCTGCAAGAAACAATACTGCGTATCATTACAAAACTGGTTGACATTTTATCCACCCTGCTTTATTGATAATAAAAATCAATTTCATAGCAAGTGAGGGCTCATGCTTTTACCAGACCCAGAACCCTTTAAACACAATCAGTCTTTTCAGCATTTTCCACGGAATATGCTCGAAAATTTTAAAGACCCTCTTGACTGTCTGACCGCACAT
>JAURXC010000016.1 GCA_030654645.1 Deltaproteobacteria bacterium
CCCGACATCGCGATCGGGATGCCGATCAGATTGTACAGAAAAGCCCAGGCCAGGTTCTGCTTGATGATTCGTACTGTAGCACGGCTGATCCGCCAGGCGGTGACGATTCTTGACAGGTCATCACCGGTGATGATCACATCGGCGTTTTCCAGCGCGATGTCGCTGGAACCGGACAAGGAGCAGCTTACCGTGGCGGCGGCCAGGGCCGGCGCGTCATTGACGCCGTCGCCGGCCATCAGCACCTGGCGCCCCTGCCCCTGTAAACTCTTGACACAGGCGAGTTTCTGATCCGGCGTCATGCCGCCGCTGGCCGATCCGACACCGATTTCTGCCGCGATGCGCTCCACGGTGGACTGGTGGTCGCCGCTGACCAGCCGGACCTCGATCCTGGCGGCCGCTAACCCTGCCACCGTTTCCGCCGCGCCGTTTCTGACCTCGTCCATCAGCAGGTATCGCCCCGCCAGGCGGCCGCCGATCGCGACCAGCACCGCTGTAGCCGCAGAGTTATCCGAATCTCGCAGAGCACCAAGCACTACACCGTTTTCGTTAAGGAACAGTTCGCTGCCGCACAGCACCGACCGGCCATCCGGCAGATATCCGGATATTCCACGTCCGGGGATATTGCGGAACTCGCTGCAGTTTTCCGGCAGAACCCCCTGTCCGGCGGCATGCCGCACAATCGCCCCTGCCAGGGGGTGGGCGGCCGGTTGCTCAAGCGTGGCGGCCGCCCGGATAAGTTCCGCTTCGCTATACCCTCCGCAGGTTTCAATTCCCATAATCTGGGGCTGTCCCTTGGTAATGGTGCCGGTCTTATCCAGCAGCGCGATCTTGATCGTCGCCAGGCGCTCGATCACATCACCGCTTCGCAGGATGATGCCCATCGACGCGGCCCGACTGCAGGCCGCCAGCACCGCCGCCGGCACGGCCAGCCCCATGGCGCAGGGGCAGGCGATCAATATCACGGCTAAAGCCGTCATCACGGCCGCGCCGCCCCCCTCCCCCGCCAGCAGGAACCGGCCAAACCCGACCATAACCGCCAGCAGGATCACCGCCGGCACAAACCATCCCGAGACGCGGTCGGCCAGCAGTTGCAGACGCGGTTTTCCGGCCTGGGCCATCCGCACCAGCGACGCCACCCGCATCAGGTAACTCTGCCCGGCCGGCCTCAAGGCCTGGACAGTGACCGGCGCGGCCACGTTGATGCAGCCGGAGCGTACCTGCTCGCCGACTTGCAGCAGCACCGGTAGGCTCTCGCCGGTGGCCAGCGACTGGTCCACCTCGGTTTCGCCTTCCACGACCAGGCAATCCACCGGGAAACACTCCCCCTGCCTGACCAGCAGCAGGTCGCCGGGACGCACGCTGTCCACATCCACCTGCCGGCTGCCTTCCTCTCCCACGACGGTTGCCCGTCGGGGCGCGGAGGCGTACAGCGTACTGATGCCGGACATGGCCCGGCGGCGCACCGAAAGCTCCAGCAGTCGCCCGATCAGCACAAAGGTGACGATCATGGCGGCGCTTTCGAAATAGGTCTCCCGTCCGGCAAAGAGCGCCCACAGACTGTAGATCCAGGCCGAGAGCGATCCCAGGGCGATCAGCAGGTCCATTCCCGGCGCCCTGGTCTTCAGCGAGCGCCAGGCGCCGGACAGGAAGGGCCAGCCGGAGTAGAAGACCACCGGAGTGGTCACCGCCAGGGAAACATACTGCAGGAACTGTTTCATTCCGGCCGCCATGCCCTGGAAGTAGCCGGCGTAGAGGGCATAGGAGTAGGCCATCAGCTGCATCGTCAGGAAGAGCGCGGTGCCGAAACGGATCAGCAGGTCGTCCCGCTCCCGGCGGGCGTCCAGGTCGGACTGTTCCGGAGAGAACGGGCGGGGAGTATAGCCGAGCCTGGAAATTACCTGGAAGATCTCCAGCGGCGCAACCAGCCGCGGATCGAAACGGAGCGAGGCGATGCCGCCGCTGTAGGAGATGCTGACATGCTCGATACCGGGAATGCCGGCAATGATCCTTTCCAGCAGCCAGACGCAGGAGGGGCAGGTGATACCGGCGACCAGGATGTCCAAGCGGCAGAGATCCCCCTCCGGTACCAAGTGCCGCGCCAGGTCGGCTTCGTTGAAAACTGTCTGCTCCAGCGATTCGGCCACGGTCGGGGATTGACGGTCACCACGCTGATAGAAGCTCTCCAGGCCCGCGCCGCAGATCAGCTGCCAGGCGCCCTGGCAACCACGACAGCAGAAACGGGATTCGTTGCCATTGTCGGACACCGATACAATCGCCTTCCAGCGAAAGCTTATGCCGCAGTGGCTGCAGATCGATTCGGTTTGAACGCTCACGGGGTGATCTGCACCGAAGCGACCTGTTTGTCGGCGCTGAAGAGTTGCAGCTCGACCGGTCCGGCCGAAATTGCGCCCGGTCTATGGCGGATCATGAAGGTGATTTCGCGATGCTGATTGGGAGCGATCGAAATATTATCCACCGGTCCCAGCAGCGTGACACTGCCGGCCGCGACAGGAGCTACGCGGATGCTGTAGCTGGCCGTTGATTGGGAACGGTTGCCGATCACTGCCCGCCAGGGCTGGACCCGGGAACCGTCCGGCATCGTTCGCGGTGCGACCGTCGCGATGCGCTGCAGCGCAAAGGCGCTCTGATTCCTTTCGATCAGCCCCCAGACCAGCAGCACACCCAGCAGCAGGGTCAGGGCCAGCAGAATGATAGTCTTGCCGCCCGGCTTGAATCCGCTCCCCTTGGCAGCCCCGAAACGGTAATCGATCAGCCCGAAACCGTCCGGCAGGTGTTCCATCACGCCCCGGCAGGCATCGATACAGCGGCCGCAGTTGATGCATTCGATCTGGAAACCTTCACGGATATCGATACCCATCGGGCAGCTGCGCAGACAGGCGCCGCAGCGCAGGCAGAGGTGGCGGTGCTCCTCGGGAAATGCCAGGTTGAGGGTGCCCTGGTCGGTCAGCGCCGTCTGCAGCCGGCCATAGGGGCAGTAGCCACGGCAGAAGCTGCGTTTGACCAGGATCAGGTTGATGTAGCCGAACAGGGTCACCAGCAGGAAAAAGCTCAAAAGCAGCGGATGGGAATTGTAATCCAGCAGGCGGGAAACGACCTGATTGGGGGCCATGAACCAGCACAACAGGTTGAAGGCTATCAGCTTGGCGATGACCAGCGCCGTGAAATGTTCAATCAGGGCGGCAGCAAAAGGCGGGATTTTTTTTTGAAAACGGCCGGCGGCCAGTTCGGCCAGATCGTTGAATACGGTCTGGGGGCATAGCCAGCCGCACCAGACCCGCCCCAGAACGACCGTGACCAGCAGAAACAGGGACAACCCCAGCAGCG
>JAURXC010000023.1 GCA_030654645.1 Deltaproteobacteria bacterium
GTCCAGAACCTGCAGGATGCTTTTCTCACCGTTCCCGATAACGCTCCGCATCACATCCAAAGCGGTTTTACGATATACCGCGTGCAACGGTTCTCGCAGACCTTCGCTGTTGAGTGGCACAACCGCGTCACAGTTGCCGGATGCCTGGCAGAGCAGCCTGATCAGGTCCGGGCTCAGAAAAGGCATATCACAGGCCGACACAAAGATCCTCTCGGTACTACTGGCTGCCAGCCCCGCCTCAAGTCCCGCTATGGAGCCGACACCGGGATGGATATCGGCAACTTTGCGGCAGGGAAGAAAGTCGTATGCTTCGGGAGTGTTGGTGACAACGATTACTTCGTGAAAAAGAGACGCCAGCGTGCGGTAGCTGCGTGCAATTATCGTGTTCCCGTCAACCTCCATCAGCGCCTTGTTCCTGCCCATGCGGCTGGACTCGCCTCCGGCCAGTATAACTCCGGTAACCCCTTCGATCTTGCCTGCGGATGGAAATGGCTCGATCACTTCCGGGTGGCTGTAAACCGTGAAGGAACCGCCCCGTACGTAACCGACCAGGCAGATGCCAGCCTGCTCACAGAGTTTGACGGCCATATCCGTGGGCGAGGTTCGCGATGCGATCAGCTTGATCCCCATCAGCGAAGCCTTGGCAACCATTTCGGTTGAAATCCGGCCGGAAGTCACCAGTTCGGCGCCGGCCATGTTGATACCCTTGAAGAGCGCTTCTCCGGCAATCCGGTCAAAAGTGTTGTGACGCCCAAGATCCTCGGCATACAGCATCATCCGTCCGGCTCGTCCGATGGCGGCCGAATGGATACCACCATGAGAGCGATAGTGTGCCGCCCTTCTGGCCAGTTCCTCCATCAACCCAAAAATCTGGGCCGGCAGCACAAGCTGCCCATCCCCCCGGGCAACATGGGTGCCTGAACCCGCATTGGGCATGCTGAAGCTGATGCCGGTGCCGCAGCCGGAGGTCAGAACCGGTTTAAGCCGCTCTGGCAGCTCGCCCTTGATCCGGACATTGGCACTGCCGAACTCTTCGCAGACGCTGAACATCTCGAAATCTGACAGGGTCGATACAAAACCCTGCAAGCGCAGGAAACCGGCCACCAGAAAGCGCAGGTCGTGAGGCGAACCGATCAGGGTGGCAATTTCACGGCCATTGACGATCAACTGGACCGGGTATTCGCTGACCACTCCGGCCGAAACCGGTTGCAGACAATCGTCACGATAGCTGAAAAATGAATATTTAGTGGGTTCTGTAGTCATGGCTCATCGCATCCAGTAATATGAAAGGGGGAAGAACCACGTGTGTTCTCCCCCCTTGTCAAACAAAGTTGTCTTTCAAGAATCAGCCGGCCAGCCCGAAAGTCTCATGCATGACACGCACGGCCAGTTCAGTGTATTTTTCGTCGATTATAACCGAGATTTTGATCTCGGAAGTGGAAATCATCTGGATGTTTATTCCGTTCTTCGACAGAGCGGTGAACATCTGGGTCGCCACACCGGCATGGCTGCGCATGCCGAGTCCGACGATCGATATCTTGCTGATGTTTTCGTCAGAAATAACCTGCTTGGCCTGGACCTCCCTGGCGGACTCGTTTGTGATCAGGAGCGCCTGCTTCAGGTCGGCCTTGGTAACGGTAAAGGTAAAGTCGGTCAGCCCATCGCTGCTCACGTTCTGCACGATCATATCGACCGAGATGGCCGCATCCGATAGCGGGGTAAGGATTTTTGCGGCGATACCCGGTTTGTCGGGTACACCCATCACGGCAATTTTGGCCTCATTCTTGTCATACGCAACCCCTGAAACGAGAATTCCTTCCATTTCCTTATCCTCCCTGGTAACCATCGTACCGGTGTTTTCATTTAGACTGGAGCGGACATGCACGTCCACATTGTATTTTTTGGCGAATTCGACCGAACGGATCTGAAGCACCTTGGCTCCCAGACTGGCCAATTCCAGCATCTCGTCGTAGGATATTTTTTCGATCTTGCGGGCTTCCTTGCAAACATTCGGATCAGTGGTGTAAACACCGTCGACGTCGGTGTAAATCTCGCAAACATCGGCTTTCAATGCGGCGGCGATGGCCACGGCAGAGGTATCGGAACCGCCGCGTCCCAGCGTGGTGACATTTCCGTGGGCATCAACCCCCTGAAAACCGGCCAAAATCACGATCGTGCCGTCCTTCAGATCGGCACGCATGTTGGCGTCGCCAATGCTTTCAATACGGGCCTTGGTTGCGGTGGAATCGGTAACAATCGGAACCTGCCATCCCTGGTATGATTTGGCCTTATATCCCTGTGACTTGAGATACATGGCCAGCAGGCCGATCGTGACCTGCTCACCGGTTGCAACCAGAACGTCATATTCACGCCCGTCCGGAATTTCACACATTTCATTGGCAAGCGCGACCAGCTTGTTGGTCTCTCCGGACATGGCCGAGACAACGACTATTACGTCGTTTCCGGCATCGTATGTTTTGATGATGCGTTTGGCGACATTTTTTATGCGATCGGTTGTGCCGACCGAAGTGCCGCCGTATTTCTGGACTACAAGCGCCATACTATCCTCCCTGATTATAATTGCTTTAAAAAGTAAATATCGGATTTTGCTCTATAGCAGATAAGCTACTATCAGGTCAAAGAAAATTTTCCTTTAATCGTACTTCATTCAGCAGTTCAAGAATGTCCGACGATACAGGACCGTTTGCGGTTATTGTAATCAAGCGCCGGTCGTCTTCGAGATAGCCGAATTCGACAACCAGATGATCGTCCGGCAAGAGACTTTCCAACCGCTCGGACCATTCAACAACAGAGACACCTTTGCCATGGAAGTATTCATCAAAGCCGAGTTCAACAATATCGTCATCACCGCTCAGTCGGTAAAAATCAAAATGATAGACCGGAACTTGGCCGGGATAGCTGTTCATGATTGCAAAAGTCGGGCTGGCAACCATATGAGCACTGACCGGTGCTACCGCTGAAACCACGCCGCGGGTAAAACAGGTCTTGCCACCTCCCAGCCCCCCCCGAAGCGCCAGAAAGGAACCGGGTTTGAGTATCAAGCCCAACCGGTATCCCAACTGTTCGGTCTCCAACGGAGAGCATGAGACGATCCGCATATCCGGCACTAACGATTCATGGCTCGAATAATGTCAATGCGCGAGACAATGCCGACAACTCTTTTCCCCTCCACAACCGGGAGAGCGTGCAGTTTATGGCTGCTCATCAGTTCGGCCGCCTTGCTGACCGGTTCACTTGGCGAGATCGTGACAACATCCTTTGAAGCCAGTTCGGCTGCCGTCTGGGCGGTTATTTTCCTAAGATCCCGCTCCAGGCTCTGTTCGCTTTCAAGCGGTATTACCCAGTCAAAAAGCGAAATGACAGTCGGAATATGCAATGGACGACCCTGTTCGATCAGATCCGAAGCTGTGACGATACCGGACAGGTTGCCCTGATCATCCAGCACCGGCAGGCTGCCGAAACCCATCTTGTCGAATATTTCCGCCATCTCACGCACCGTGGTGGTTCCTTTTACACTTACAACCTCTTTTGTCATTATATCCGCAACGGTTTGCATGGTAATTCTCCTTTGTTCAGAACTCGCCAAACATTCTCAGGTTCGACAGCAATGTGTTTTTAAGCAGCTTGTTATAGGCAAAAGGCAGTTTTTCCTGAACATCCGTGGCATTGATGCCGATCTCACCCTTTTCTTCAGCAACCCGGTCCGCCGAATAACCATGGATGAACACTCCCAGCCGGCAGGCATCCCATGATGAGTATCCCTGTCCCAAAAGCGACACGATGATCCCGGTCAAAACATCACCCATGCCGCCGGTAGCCATTCCCGGATTACCGCTGCCGTTGATGGCCGCAATCCCGTCGGGTGATGCAATGATGGTCCTGGCACCTTTCAGAACCAGATAGACGCCGTAGTCACGGGCAAATTCCTGGGCCACCGAGATGCGGATCGCATCCACGTCCGGTATTGAAGTCCCCAACAGGCGCGACATTTCACCAGGATGTGGCGTCAAGATCACGTTCCGGGATTTTTTGCGCCTCAGCACGCTCATATCCTCCGCCAGTGCGTTCAGGCCGTCGGCATCAATCACCAACGGCAGATTAATCGCCTCCACCAGTGCCTGTACAAGGGCAACCGTTCCGGGACGGCGGTCAAGCCCTGGACCGAGAGCCACGGCGTCCTTACCCGGCAACAGTTTTTCAATTACCGGAAAGGCGCTACTGGAGAGATGGCCGCTGCCGGCATCGGGAAGCGGAACCGTCATCGCTTCGGTCGTCTTTACTTCCAGAATACTGTTAAGGCTTTCAGCGATTGCCAGCGTCACCAGTCCTGACCCGGCCCGCACCGCACTGTTGGCAGAAAGTGACGCCGCTCCGGTTTTTCCGGTGGAGCCGGCAATAATCAGGCAATGGCCGAAAACTCCTTTATGGGCCTGACGATCTCGCCGGTACAGCATCGGGCGGATTGTTTCCTCATTCAGAAAATCATAACCAGAAGCTGACTCGATCAGTTTCTGCGGAACACCGATATCGGCGACCACCAATCTCCCGGTATGTTCGGCACCGGGATATAACACGTGTCCCAACTTGGCAAACGCAAAGGTCACCGTGATATAGGCCCGTATGGCGGCTCCCAGCACACGACCGGTTGTTCCATGGATTCCCGAAGGGATATCGACGGAAAGTACCGGGCGCCCGGAGGTATTGATCAATTCAATTGCTTCCAGATATATGCCGCTGACATCGCTACGCAGTCCGGTGCCCAGCAGCGCGTCAATTACCACGTCGGCCTGGAAAATATCATCCATATGTAATGCCGATAGCTGACCTTCGTGGATACAGAAGTTTGTCAATTCTGCCGGAATTTTCTCCAGATTAACGGCCGCATCACCACCGATCTGCTCACGTTCCGCCAGGATGATGACCTTGATGTTCCACCCCTTCTGACTCAGCAGACGGGCGATCACATATCCATCACCGCCATTGTTTCCCTTGCCGGACATGATCACGGCCCGGCCTTTCAGGCCGAACTCCGCAATGACCTCGTCAACGCAGCCGCGCCCGGCTTTCTCCATCAATTCAAGGCCGGGGATTCCGAACTCCTCGATGGCCCTTCTGTCGGTTTCCTGCATGGTATGCGCGGTTACGACTCTCATAAAACCTCCAGAACAACCATTGCAACGGCATGTCCGCCGTCATGGGACATGGAAAGCAGGGCATTGCGCAAACTTCGCGCCTGATACAATTCTGCAGCCCTGCCGGACAGGGTCAGTTCCGGCTTGCCGAGCTTATCGTTGACGACTTCAATGTCATGCCATGAAATCCCGTCACGAAGCCCTGTCCCCAATGCCTTCAAAAAGGCCTCCTTGGCGGCGAAGCGAGCGGCAAAGCAGGATGCGGCGTCTTTGCGATTGCGGCAGGTTGACAGTTCCGCTGACGTGAATAGCCTTTCCAGCAGCGCGTTGTTACCTTGATCCAGAAAACGCTGAAACCGGTCCGTGGCGGCAATATCAACACCAATACCGTGAATCATGCGTATTTGATCAACTCCACCATGTCGCGCACTGCGCGTTCCAGTCCAACCAGCATGGCGCGGGCAATGATCGAGTGCCCGATGTTATACTCTTCAATACCGCCCAATGCCGCCAGCGCCTTGACATTGACATAGTTCAGGCCATGGCCGGCATTAACCCCAAGCCCCACCTTGCGGGCCAGCTTTATGGCAGTGTCGATATTATCCAGTTCCCGTTTCCGGTCATCCCAAAGTTGTGCCTCGGCATAGGCTCCGGTGTGGATCTCTATGTAATCGGTGCCGGTCTTGTTGGCAGCCTTGATCTGTTCCTGGTTCGGATCGACAAACAGGCTGACGATAATGCCGCCGTCCTTGAGGCGTTTGACGGTATCGGCTATCTGCTTGGCGTTTATGATCACATCCAGGCCGCCTTCGGTGGTCAGTTCCTGGCGCTTTTCAGGCACCAACGTAACCTGCTCCGGTTTTATGCGGAGCGCAATGCGCACCATTTCCTGGGTAGCTGCCATTTCCAGGTTGAGCCTGGTCTTGACCGTCCGGCGCAATATATCCAGGTCGCGGTCCTGGATATGACGACGGTCTTCACGCAGATGGATCGTGATCCCCTCGGCTCCGGCCAACTCGCCCAGGGCAGCGGCTGTTACCGGATCAGGCTCGTTTCCGCCCCTGGCCTGCCGGACGGTTGCTATATGATCAACGTTGAGTCCCAGTTTTGCCATTGCTATTTCTCTCCAATATGTTTCTTGACCAGCTCGCAGATCTCGTTGGCCCAGGTGGTGATCTCGTACTTGTCCTGCCCCTCGATCATCACCCGCAGCAACGGTTCCGTGCCGGAATAACGTATCAGTACCCGCCCTTCGTTACCAAGCTTCTGCTCGACATCGCCGATTTTGGCGGCCACGTCACTGAAGGTTAGAATATCGCGCTTTTCGCTGACCCTGGCGTTGCACAGCACCTGGGGGAGCGGAATCATGATCTCGGCCAGATCCGAAAGCGGCTTCCCCTCGCGGCGCATGACCGCCAGCAGTTTCAGGGCAGAGAGGATACCGTCACCGGTGGTGCTGTAATCCAGGAAAATCATGTGCCCTGACTGCTCGCCCCCCAGGTTGAAGCCACCCTTACGCATCGCCTCAACCACATAGCGATCGCCGACGTCGGTTTTGACGATCTTGCCGCCAGATTTGCGAAGCGCAATGTCCAGCCCCATGTTGCTCATGACAGTGGCCACCAGGGTCTTCTTCTTGAGCAACTTGCGCTTGAGCATATCACTGGCGCAGATGGCCATGATATGGTCGCCGTCCACCTCGTTGCCGAATTCATCGCAAACGATGACCCGGTCGGCATCCCCGTCCAGCGCGATGCCTATGTCGGCGCGATGCAGTTTTACCGCCTCACTGATCACCGATGGGCAGGTTGAACCGCATTCGGCGTTGATGTTGGTTCCGTTCGGCTTGACGCCCAGCGCGATCACCTCGGCCCCCAGCTCCTCGAAAACGGCCGGCGCGACCTTGTAGGCGGCGCCGTTGGCGCAGTCCAACACAATTTTAAGCCCGGAGAGGTCCATCTCCGGCGGGAAGGTATTTTTAAGGAACACTATGTAACGTCCGGCGGCATCGTCCAAGCGAAAAGCTTTTCCGACTTCGGTCGCGGTCGGACGCAGCGCGTCGATTTTGTTGGATTCGATCAGCTTCTCGATTTTCAGCTCAACCGCATCGGGCAGCTTGAAGCCGTCGGCGGAAAAGAACTTGATGCCGTTATCCTGAAAGGCATTGTGTGAAGCGGAGATGACCACCCCGGCGTCGGCCCGCATGGATGAGGTGATGTTTGCGATGCCGGGAGTCGGCAACGGACCTACCAGCAGCACATCGACACCCATCGAACAGATACCGGCAACCAATGCGTTTTCAAGCATATAACCTGAAAGGCGGGTGTCCTTGCCGATCACTATGCGGTGACGGCGTTTGCTGGATCCTTTGAAAATATAGGCGGCGGCGCGCCCGAGCTGCATCGCTATCTCGGTCGTCATGGGATATACATTGGCGACACCGCGAACGCCGTCGGTTCCGAACAGTTTTTTCATGATTGTTTCTCTCCTGGTGACTGATTAATCTGCAGTGGCCTGTGCCCTTGGAACACGCTTCCCTTCGACCGCCTTGCGGGAAAGCCGGCGGATTTCGGCCGGGTCGGCATCATAGGTAATTTTCCCGTCGTGAACGATGGATATCTTTCCGGTCTCTTCCGATACCACCAGCACCAGCACGTCGGTCTGTTCCGAAATACCCAGCGCCGCCCGGTGGCGCGTACCGAAACTCTTGGCAATATCAGGATTCTGGGTCAAAGGCAGAAAGCAGCCGGCCCTGGTGATTTTGTCCCGCTGGATGATTACGGCGCCGTCATGGATGGGAGAATATGGAAGAAAAATGGAGTTCAGGAGTTCGCTGGTCACCTTGGCATCGATTTCCGTTCCAACCTGGATCATGTGGTCGATCGACATCTGGCGAATGATCACGATCAGTGCGCCGATCCGGCGCTCGGCCAGCTCATG
>JAURXC010000035.1 GCA_030654645.1 Deltaproteobacteria bacterium
CATACTCCCAATCTTTTGTTTTTTTATTCCTGATAACTGTATGTCCACTTTCAGTTTCAGTCCAGTTCTGAAATTCATCGCCATATTTTCGGGCATTGAAGGTTGTGCCATCGGACTGCTGAACAACAAGCCATCTATCTATGGCTGGGCCGGCATATAAAACGGACGTGCTTGCAAGTAATAAAACTATTGATGCCAGCAGATTTATCCACATTTTAATATCTCCACTTTACATACAGGACAGGTCGGCTCAAAGCCTATTCATTTATAAAACAAACAATTTGAAGGGATCATAAAATAACATCTGTATTTTTTCAACCAACGACAAAGGTCCAACAAAGCAACCTGTTATTATTCAGCTCAGACCTTTCCTGATCTGATACAGGTCTTCGATATCCAGGCCGTTCTTTTCATAATATTCCCGCTCCAGTTCTTCGACAAAGAAACGGTCCAGTCCGGAGTTTTCCAGAAAGTCCTCCCGCAATCCGTCATTACGCTCGGCAATGATCTGCGGCAGAAGCGAATGAAGGTACATGGCCTCTTTTTTGATCGTGAAAATGGTTTCGTTGAAAAGTCGGTCGGGAATATCGGCGGTAATGCGTTTTTTGGTTTTCAGCTCTTCGATCACTTCACGGCGCAAGGCTTCCTGATCGGCTCTGGTCGTGAACTTTGAATAAAAATTACGGATACGATCACGAACGTGTTCCAGCAAGACGATTGCGATACGCTCATCCTGATCGATTTCGTTCAGTTGGCGGTGCAGATCCTCGATAGTAGCCCAGTGTGCCTCAATCGCAACCAGTCCTTCCATCAGTGCCTTTACCTTCCGTCGGCCAAAGCCTCCCAGGTAGGCATTTGCAAACAGATCCCGAATAAACAGCTCATGGAAGCAGTCGTCATGCAGGTTGTTAAATGCGGCTTTGTGTTCCAGCAGGCCGCGCAGCATCTCCTCATTGATCCTGACATTTTCCATGAAAGCCAACTGACTGATCAGGTTCGACACGCTGTCGAAGCGGTCCAGGTAGGTAATGACATAGGAGAAGCCATCCAGGAGCGCGGCATCGGCGCCATCACGGATCTTTTCATCACACTCCTTGCTGGCGTCAAGCATGAGCTGATCAAAACTGTGGTCCCGGTTCTCCATCGCCTTTTTCTTGGCCTTGATCAGCTTGAGCATGTCATCACGATCAATGCGGCTTTCGATCTCGATTTCCCGGAAAAAGATCCCCTCCAGAATTTCACGGGTGGCGGCGATGTAATCCCGCTCTTCATTGTTCTTGAGGTTGCGACCCTTCTTGAGCATTTCGTCCAAAGTGTAAAAGAGCGCGCCCGGAATCTTGTTGCGAACCGAAAGGGTCTTGAGTCTCGTCAGGCGGGCGTTGTCCAGGTTGCTGATTTCACCCTTTGAATTGCACGCCAGCAGAATGTTGCGATATTCGTCCACGATGCGTTTGTTCGCCGGACTGCGATACATGACGTCGATACGGATGCGCTCCTGCTGATAACGGTCAATTTGATATCTGGAAGCCATGCTGACCAGCTTGGCGAAATCATCATCCGATATTTTCTTGTTTCTGAAATAGAGGCTACGAAACAGGTTGCGATACTCGCGATGGTAACGATTGATCAGCTTGACGATGAACAACTGCGCGGAATCGTCTTTAAGCAGAGGAAATATCTCTGAAATAAGAATGTCATCACGTTCGTCGCCTACGGCTTCGGAACGTTTCAATACCTTGCCCAGGCATCTGACAAGCTCTTCCTGCTGATTTTTCAGCTTGCGTGACAGCAGATTGGAATGGACAAAAAAGAAGTAATTACAGACCGCGTTACCTTCGAAAAAGATATTATCGAATGTTTCACTGCCGGATGTCCGGTCGCTGAAGCGGACGCTGCCGGCATCATCCGAGCAGGCGCCATACATGACAAGCCGGTTGATTATGTCCGGTTTGGCAAGATCGGAGGAAGGTTGGTCAACCCCGAACATGTATTCACAAAAATAGCCGCCGTTACCCTGATAGGCAATGCCGTCCGCAGAGATGACCAGTTCGTTGCCCGGAGAGAATATCCGCAGCTGGTCTTCTTCCTGGACAATATTGAAAAAATAACGCTGGTAGGCTTCGTTGCCAACCACCATTACGAAATATTCCGTCTGATCACCAGACATGCCGTGCAGTCTAATGTCCTTGTGCATTACTCTCTCCTCAATTTGATGGCAGGTCAAATTCCAAGCCGTCATATGCAAATTCGAAGCCGGGCGGCAACTTACCGTTCTCTGAGTATGCCACCTCGTGTGTCAGGTGGGTCAGCACGACCCGGGCAGCCTTGATTTGACGAGCTGCCGCGACAGCGCCGTCAATATTGAAGTGAAAGGGATGCTCGGTCCAGCGCAAACCGTCCATGATAAGAAGATCAAGCCCTTCCAGCAACGGCAGCGACGAATCCGGAATTGCGCTGCAATCGGTCAGATAGGCAAATGACCCTATCCGGTATCCAAGTGCGGATGTTTTTCCGTGAATCAGCGGTACCGGGACGATATTCAAACCGAAAATCTGGAATGGAGAGTCAATCTCGTTGATAGCCAGCAGGGGCGCATAACCCGAACTCTCGTGCTCCTGAAAGATATATTTGAAGCCGGATTGCAAGGTTTTGAGAGTGCTTGCGGAAGCAAAACAGGGAACTATTTTTTTGTGCAAAAAGTAAAAACCGCGCAGATCATCAATGCCGTTGACGTGGTCGGCATGAGAGTGGGTGAAAAGGACCGCATCCACGCCTGTTATTCCATGTTGCAGCGCCTGTCGTCGCAGGTCGGTGGAGGTGTCCACCAGGATGTTGTGATTTTGATGGCGGATCAGAAGCGAGGCACGGGTTCGTTTATCCCGCTGGTCACCTGAAGAGCAGACGCGGCAGGTACAGCCAACCATTGGAACCCCGGTGGATGTTCCGCTCCCCAAAATGGTGATCTTCATAACGGTCTACTTTCCTGTAATTTTTTTGAAAGTAACAGAATTGCTCAAGGCAGGCAAGGCTGAATTCTTGCGGCACGGAAGTGGCGCAAAGCATGGCCCGGTTCATCCGGCAGCGTGGCTTAACCAAGCTGGATACGGGCTTCCTGAAGCCCGGACAGGCACGATCACCGTCTCTTCGAGCGTTCTTTGAACATCATCAGATCTCTTGCCGTAAAGCAAGTTGTCTGAATAATTTCAGTCGCAGTTGTGCAATCAGCGCCGAGCGGTCCGGATCATTCATCGATTCAAGCTGCGCCGCATCAATGCCCAGGCTGGTTGCCGGATACGAGGCGACTTGAAGCAGAGTTTCCCATCCGGCAAGTTCGTACGCCTTGCCATGGTCCGCGGCCACAAGCTGAGGCAAGAATGCCGCAATTCCCGCCTTGCGGGCATGTTCAACAAGTTTAAGTTTGGTGGTGTCCCGCAACTGCACCCAGCGCGCACCTGTCATGTGCAGCCTGGAAGCGGCCATCAGCGCATTGCGCTGCACTGATGTCAAACGAAGCCTGATTGCCAGTTGCCGCGCCATTTCAACTCCCGCCATATCGTGGCCAATATGCCTTGGCAGCAGCTCCGGAGAGGTTGACAGCTTGCCGATATCGTGAAAAAAGGCCGCCAGGCGGGCAATCGTGTCTCCGTTCATGACGGCCATCCGCTGCAATGTGGCCAGCGAGTGAGAGAGCAGGGTATCATCGCCGTGATAGGCGGGCGGACCGGCCGGGATCTCCTGCATCATGAACAATTCCGGTAGATAACATCTGCCAACTCCGAATTTCAGCATGCAAGCAAAAAACAGTTCCGGAGATGAGCCGCCCAAAGCCTTGATCATCTCGCGAGTGAATCGTTCCACCGGTATCTTTCCCAGCGCTTCATCCCAGTATCCGGAACTGATCATCGCTTCAAGTTCCGTCCCGATCTCCCATCCCTCCGACGCAAATCTGAAGGCCCTGAAGATCCGTAACGGGTCATGCGACAGTGACGCTGCACCGCAAGGTGAAAGCAACCGTTGATGAATATCCTGGACGCCCCCCAGCGGATCCGTTATCGATCCGTCCAGCGACATGACCACCGCATTGCAGCGAAAATCGCGACGACGCAAATCATCTTCCAGCTGCTGATCCTTCCGCAGTAATGTGATTTCTATCTTGCCGAATACTGGATCACTTTTAAAGAGAATCGGATCGGTTGTTTTTCCTTCAACACGACGGAAATGCATTGAAAGCAGCGTTTTTTCCGGAATATCGCTGATCAGGTCGATGTCCCGGATCGGTAGTCCGGACAGGGAGTCCCTCACCGATCCACCAACCAAAAGCACCCGGCTCTGCAGACGGGGAGGGAATAACTCCCTCAGTAGCGTGGCGGCGTCTGAAAGCATTACAACTTTATCCGGAAATACCGCGGATTAAGAATCATGTTTTCCCCTTCAGCTTGTAGACATACGCCAGAACCTCGGCAACCGCGGCATACAGAGATTCGGGAATCGGCTCGTTCTCCTTTACCTGGTCGTACAGCTCGCGCGCCAGAAACCGGTTTTCCACCAGCGTGATATGATGTTCCCTGGCGATTTTTTTGATCGCTTCGGCCATTACATCCACACCCTTGACCAGCACCAGCGGCGCAATCATCTTCTGCCGGTCATATTTGAGAGCAACGGCGTAGTGGGTCGGGTTGGTGATGACCACATCCGCCATCGGAACTATTTTCACCATTCTCCGGCGCGCCATCTGATACTGCATGCTCTTGATCTTGCCCTTGATCTCCGGGTTTCCTTCGGATTCCTTACGCTCGTCCTTGACCTCCTGCTTCGTCATCTTGAGATTTTCAATATAGCGCCACTTGACGTACATCATATCCAGGATGCCCAGAACGATCAGAATTCCGCAGGTGTGGGTAACGATCTTGAAGGCGATATGGCCTACGAAGCTGAAAATAGCCTGGATGTCAGCTTCCGCCAGAAAGGTGATGTTCTGCATCTCATCGCTGATAACCCGGTAGGCAATCCAGGCCACCACCAGCAGCTTCAGCAGGGACTTGACCATCTCCACCAGCGCATCTTTGTTGAACAGCCGCTTGAATCCGCTCATCGGACTGATTTTGTTAAAGTCAACGGTCAATCGCGACATGCGGAATTCCAGCTGGCCGCTGTCCTGAATCATGCTTGAAAGCATGGATGTAGCTACAATAGTGATTATCAGTGGAGTAAGCAGTAATACGATCGTGCCAAAGAGTTTGAGCATCAGGATATACAGATTGGCTTCGGTCAGTTTGAATGTGCCCATGGAAGAGAATATGTCGACAGAACTCTGCTTAAGTCCTTCCATCATGAAACTGCCGAAAATATAGAGGCTGACGATGCCCACCAGCAGGGTAAGCGATGACGTCAGCATCTGACTCATCGGTGGCGGCCCTTTTTCCCGGGACTTATCGAGTTTTTTGCCGGTAGGTTGTTCTGTTTTGGAGTGTTTGTCTACATCTTCAGCCAGAGGTCATCCCCCCTTTGCCATAAGTCTGTAGAGCGTATCGATCTGGCCCTTGAGATGGCCGAAGGAAACCTCGAGGACATGGAAGAAGATGGTAAGCGTCATGCCGAGTATTATCAGTCCCAAACCGATATTCAGCGGCATGCTGATCATAAAGACGTTCATCTGCGGAAAGGAGCGCGCCATAATTCCAAGCGCGACAGTCGTAAGAAGTAGTGCCACCATCACCGGCGCCGCCAGACGGATTCCGATGATGAAAATGTCGGCGGTACGCTGGACCAGGAAATTCAGGAGCTCACCGTTCAGATGCCATCCGCCGAGCGGTATGACCCTGAAACTGTCTATGATGGCACGAATAAATAGGTGGTGGATATTAAGCGACAGGAACATGAGTGTTGCAAACAGGGTCTGGATCACCGACATGATCTGGGTCTGGGTACCCTGGGACGGATCGATTATCGAGGATATCGTAAATCCCATCTGCATGCCGATGATCTGACCGCTGAAATCGACCGCAGCAAAAATAATCTGGGTTATGAAAGCCAGGGTCAGGCCTACCATCAACTCGCTTAACGCCAGCAAGCCCAGGCTGAACGCATCCGTCGGCGTTTCCGGGACTGCAATGGATAACGTTGGAAAACACACCAACGTTATCATAAAAACCGTGACCACCTTGATACGAATCGGTAGCCTTCTTCCTCCGAATACCGGAAGTGCTGCAAAAATACCGGCGACACGGCTTAATACCAGCATGAAAAAGATGACTTCGCGGGGAGACGGAAAGGGGAGCAGCGGGAACATGAAAGCACTAACGCCTCATAAGTGCGATAAATGAGTAGATTTCTCGTGTGAAATCACCCATATAGCTCATCATCCACGGAAAGAAGATGATCATGGCAACCATCACGGCGACTATTTTAGGAGCGAAAGCCAGCGTGGCCTCGTTGATGGAGGTTACCGCCTGGAAGACGCTTATCAAGAGGCCTATTACAAGACTTGCGATCAGCAGCGGGGCTGCCAGCAGCATGGTGGCTTCGAAACTTCGGCGGGCAAGTTGGACCACTAATTCGGG
>JAURXC010000054.1 GCA_030654645.1 Deltaproteobacteria bacterium
TCCATCTCGTCCAGTGCTCGTGGAATAAATCCGGCCGGAATCTCTTCAGTACCTATTTCAAGGAACAGTTCTTTGGCGCTCATAGTTCAACACCTCCTTTCAGCAGCGGAAAGCCGAGTCGCTCGCGCATCCGCAGATAACCTTCGGCGCAGATGCGGGCGACGTTACGCACCCGGCCGATATAGGAGGCACGCTCCGTAACCGATATCGCCCCGCGGGCATCCAGCAGGTTGAAGGTGTGTGAACACTTCATCACGTAATCGTAGGCCGGCAGCACCAACTCTTGCGCCGCAAGTCTCAGGCACTCCTTTTCGTACATCCCGAAGAGCTGCAGCAGCATGTCTACATCGGCCTCCTCGAAGTTATGGCGCGAAAACTCCACTTCGCTCTCGTGGTGAATATCGCCGTATTTGATGCCCTTTACCCATTCCAGGTCGTAGACGTTGTCTACCCCCTGCAGGTACATGGCGATCCGTTCGCAACCGTAGGTGATCTCCGAAGGGATCGGTTTCAGGTCTATGCCGCCAGCCTGCTGGAAGTAGGTGAACTGGGTGATCTCCATGCCGTCCAGCCAGACTTCCCACCCCAGTCCCCAGGCGCCCAGTGTCGGCGATTCCCAGTCATCTTCGACAAAACGGATGTCGTGTTTGGCCGGATCGAGTCCGAAGGCGCGCAACGAATCCAGATACAGATCGAGGATGTTGATCGGCGAAGGCTTCATGATGACCTGAAACTGGTAATAGTGTTGCAGCCGGTTGGGGTTTTCGCCGTAGCGGCCATCGGTTGGTCGGCGGGACGGCTCAACATAAGCCACGTTCCATGGTTCGGGGCCGAGCACGCGCAGAAAAGTGGCCGGGTTGAATGTTCCGGCTCCCTTTTCCGTGTCGTAGGGCTGCTGGATGATGCATCCCTGTCTGGCCCAGTAGCCTTGCAGCGAGAGAATTAGGTCCTGGAATGTCACGATGATACCTCCGGTGGGGAGTATGGTATTACGCTCGGAAACTGATCTTCCTTAATAGCAGGAATAGCTTGTGTGGTCAAGGTTGAGAGATGTGGGGGGGAAATTAGTGCCGGTTATTCGGATGGGGTGTATTCGCTATCGGCCTGTTTCTGATGTGGTGTTTTGATGAGAGTGCTGAAGCGTGGCTGACGAATATAAGCAAAGAGGGATGATTCCATCGGAACCACCCCTCTCATCTTGCCGCGGGAATATTTCTGATTCCGCGGCGTTCTTTGCCAACTGCTTTTATGGTTTGTATCATTTATGGGCTACCACCTCCTGTTTTTTAGACATTTTTTCCGACAACCCTTTGGCAAATCCCAGCATCAGTATCACTGCCGGCATTACCTGTACTACAACGATCAGGGCACAGAATCCCAGGAATACCCAGACAAATATCCCGCTGTTATCTTCGTGAAG
>JAURXC010000055.1 GCA_030654645.1 Deltaproteobacteria bacterium
CGAGACCGATACCATGGACACCTTCGTGCAGTCCTCCTGGTATTTCCTGAGATACTGCTGCCCGGATTTCAAGGACGGAATCCTCGACCGTGATCGGGTTGACCACTGGATGTCCGTGGACCAGTATATCGGCGGTATCGAACATGCCGTGCTACATCTGCTCTATGCCCGTTTCTTTACAAAGGTGCTGCGTGACTTGGGACATACCGCTGCCGACGAGCCTTTCATCAACCTGTTGACGCAGGGAATGGTGATCAAGGACGGGGCCAAGATGAGCAAGTCCAAGGGAAATGTCGTCGATCCGGATGCGCTTATCACAAAGTACGGCGCCGATACGGCCCGCATGTTCTCCCTGTTCGCGGCTCCGCCGGAAAAGGATCTGGACTGGAACGATCAGGGAGTGGATGGATCTTTCCGATTTCTCAACCGCATCTGGAAGCTGGTGCACGAGCACCTTGACGCCATCAGAGGAGCCGGCCGGGTGGATGTCGCCTCCCTTTCTCCGGACGAGAGGAGTTTGCGGCGGGCGGTTCATAAAACCATCAGAAAGGTGACCGAAGATGTTGAAGAGCGTTTCCACTTCAATACCGCAATCGCATCGGTAATGGAGCTGCTCAATACACTTCAATCCTACGAACAATCAGCGTCCCGCTCTTCCGCGGTAATGAAAGAGGCTCTCGAGAGCGTGGTTTTGCTGATGGCGCCGTTCGTGCCACATATTACCGAAGAGTTGTGGCAGAACATGGGTAATAGCGTGCCGCTGTCCGGTACAGCCTGGCCCGAGTATGACCGGGACGCCGTCGTTGATGAAGAGCTGCTGGTAGTCGTTCAGGTCAACGGCAAACTGCGCTCGAAAGTCACGGTTGCCGCCGGTACCGGCGAGGAAGAGCTTAAGGCGCTTGCCCTGGCCGATGAGAAAGTGCTGCTGTTCACGGAAGGCAAGACGGTTCGCAAGGTCATCTATGTGCCGGGCAAGCTTGTCAACATCGTGGTGGGCTAGGGCGATGGCATTCAGAGCGTATTTCCGTCTGCTGCTGCTCCCGGCCCTGGTATGGGCTTTGGCCGGTTGCGGCTATCAGTTGACCAACTCTGCTTCGGATCGCCTTGTCACCGGTCAGAAAATATGGGTGCCGTTCATCGGCAACGAGAGCGTCAGCCCAACCGCCCAGACAGTGTTGCGACGCGCCTTGTACGATGAAAGCCATGCGCTCAGAGGCCTGGTGGCGGCGGATAGCGAGGCATCGGCCGATCTTTTTATAAAAGGCCGGCTTGTGTCGTATTCCACCAAGGTGGTTTCATACAGCGCCGCGGACAGAGCCCGCGAAATCCGACTGACGCTGGACGTTGAGCTTGAACTGTACCGACGGGGAGAAGCGGCGCCGCTCTGGAAAGGTATGCTGCAGGCATCCAAGACATATCCGACCAATGACAATCTCGCTCTGCAGCGTAACGCCGAGGAAAGCGCACTTGATTCCGCGGCGCGTCTCATCGCCGGAAAGTTTGTTTCTGCTGTCGAGCAGAATTTCTGATTATGACTCCACTGGAATTTGAAACATCGCTTAAAAAAGGGCATCTTCCAACCGTATGCTATCTGTACGGAGAAGAGCCGTTTCTGGTGGAGCGGGCAGTGCGCATGCTGCTGGAGCGGGCCATCGACCATTCGCTCAAGGATTTCAACCTCAACGTATTCTTCGGAAACGAATCAAAGGGTGTGGATATCCTCGATGCCGCCCAGACATTGCCGATGTTCGCGGACCGCAGGGCCGTGCTGGTCAAACGGGCCGAACTTTTAAAGGCCGATGCGCTTGAAGTTCTGTTGCCCTACATCAAGAATCCGGCCGCTGGTACATGTTTGATATTGACCGGCAGCAAAATTGATCAGCGGAAAAAGTTCTTTCTTGAGTTGAAGAAGCATGGAGAACTAATTGAGTATAAACGGCTTTATGACAATAAACTGGCCGGTTTCATACAAGGCGAAGCCAGCGTCCATGGGAAACCGATCGATTCCGCTGCCGCTGAGCTGTTATCGCACCTGATCGGAAACAACCTCCAGGAACTGTCGTCCCAGATCGAGAAACTGGTGGTCTACGCCGGTACGAAACCCCGCATAACAATCGATGATGTACGCACCATGTCCAGCAGCAGCAAGGCCTTTAGCGCTTTTGAGCTTGCAAAATACCTGGGATTGCGTGATTTGCCCAACTCTATCAAAAGTCTGGATGCGCTTTTTCTGAATGGTGAAGAGGCCCCCATGCTGATTGGCGCGTTGACACGCCACTTTCGTCAGCTATGGAGAGTCAGGGAGTTGATGGACAAGAAAATGCCCCAGGCCGATATCGGCAAAGAGCTTAACATCCATTCGTTTTTTCTGGGAGAGACAGTACAGCAGGCCCGCAACTTTTCACGGAGTGAATTGAAAAATATCTTCAACGAGTTTTATCGGTGTGACATCGAATCAAAATCCGGAGGCCAGCCATACACGCTGCTGCATGGCCTGACAATGACGATTTGTGGCATAGCCTAGATTACGATCCTTGGAAACGCGAAAAGGGGGCATGCATTAAATGCAGCCCCCTTGCAATTGAAACATTATTAATTTAATCAGCCGAGTGTGTTGACCAGCTTGGTCAGGCGTGAAACATTCCTTGAAGCATTTGAGCTGTGGAT
>JAURXC010000059.1 GCA_030654645.1 Deltaproteobacteria bacterium
AGCAGCTGTTTCTCTATCCGTTCATTCTCTGCTTCGATGCGCTTTTCCTCGGTTATGTCACGTCCCATGATCAACAGATAAGGCTTCTCGTTGGCGACGAAACGGGAGAGAAAGTAGACCACCGCCACCTGTTTGCCGAACGAGGTACACATCTCCGTTTCGAACATCCTGGCAATACCGTCGGCAATCACCTCCTCGGCGGTCGCCAATAGATTCGCAGCTTTCCATGAGTTCAGGCTGCGAAAGTTCTGCCGCTGCATCACGGCGACAGTTCCTCCCGCGATGTCTGCGGCAGCTTGATTAACCATGACGCAGTCCGCGCTTTCCGCATCAAACACCCTGATGCCCATAGGTGAGTTCTGCATCAGGGTTTCGATGAAAACCAGGTCCTTGTGACGCTGTTCTTCCGCATGGCGACGTTCGGTTATGTCACGAACGCATTCAATCACCGAGGCGATCTGACCATGTTCATCACGGATCGGAGAGACGCATATCTCGAAATAGCGGGAACCGGACGGGGTCGCTATTATTCTGGTTTCCATGGCACTGGTTCCATCCAGAAAAGTGGCATGAACCAGGCAGCCCTCGCAAATCGAATCCCGCTTGTAGTAGGCCTGGTAACAGAGCTCCCCGATATGGGCACCCAGCATCTCGATGTGCCTGGCATTCTGATAAATCACCCTCATACCGCTATCCTGAATACTGATGCCGTCATTGATCGATTCAAGAATGGAATTGGATTTCATCCGTTCCCGATCGGCCCGTTCAAATGCCTGGCGTAGTTCCTGATTGTGCCTGGAGGTCGCCTTGCAGCGCCATACCGTCATCACGACCGTCCCCCCACCAACCAGCAGGGCCATCAGCAGCAGCAGTCTGGTGGTGTTCCAGAACGGCTTCGGCCGCCCCCACCAACGCTCATAAATTTCCCGGTAGTCATCGCTCCTGACAAAAGCATCTATGGCACGGTCCAGTTGTTGCCGCAAGTCCACGTCGGACGGACGCAGCGCCATGCCTCTTGTCATTTCCATCACCTGTGGCTGCAGAACCCTGACCCGATCTTCCACGCCGGCATCAAAAGCAATTTTCATGATATTCGGAGTGGAGGCCAGGACCATGTCGATCTGCCCGGCCAGAAGATTGAACAGCAGATGCTGCATGCTTTGCTCGGGTACTATGGTGAGGTCCGTGCGTGATGTCAGGTGGGTGTGGGCAACACTGCCGTTGATCACGCCTATGCGCATGCCTGCGGCGGGAGCCGCCACATTCTGCTCTTTGCGAACAACATAGGAGACATACATGCTTTCAACCGGCCTGGTGAATGTAAACCGTTCCCGGCGTGAGTCTTCAATGGTCAAATTGGGGATAACATCGGCCTTACCGCTTTCCAGCATGTCGAAGATTTCCACCCAGGGCTTGCCGAAGATAAATTCGACCTTAAGACCCGCTCTGCTGGCAACTTCGTTCATCACGTCTATCGCGAAACCAGCCGGTTTACCGCTGGCCGGATCGCGGAAATATGTGGGAGGGAAATCGGGAGGAACCACCGCGATAATTTTCCGCGCAGTCTGGATACCGGCCGCCCCGGCGGGAACGGTCGGCTGCAGAACGCAGAGCAACAGCAAAAGATACATCAGGCTGTTGCCAACAATGATGCGGACTGTTTGCTGAATATCGTGCAACATAGGGTGGCTCCCCGGTAAACAGGCGCTGGGACGGAAACCGACGTACTTGATTATGCCGGCAATTCTAACACATTTTTTACGGAAATGTTCATTAACGGCAGACTTGGCGGATGACAGCATTGCAGCAACTTCAAAGACCTGCTCTTCGCATTACTATCAACTTGCGCTCGGCATCAAGCATGATCCCGTTCCCGCTCCGGTGTCGATCGAGAAAATTCCTGACCTCATTTATAAACGGTTCCGGTTGCAGCCTGTAACCCGGAAGCATGCTGTTGAAGAAATCCTCGTCGTCGTCAAACTGGAAAAGAACGCGAAAGCATACCGTATCTCCCGCAACCCAGCCGTCAAGTTCTTGCAGCGCACGAATGGCCGCTTCTCTGGCGGGACGTTCGTCTCCGCTACCGGCCCCGAAACGCTCTTTTGCCTCGCTGAATGAGCCGCCATCTCCCGGTTCAACAACTACAATAACCCCGCCACCACGCAACATTTCACCGGCCTTGCGCAGACTGGCCTGCATCTCCATTATCGGGACGTGGTGGAAGGAAAGGGTGTAGATCACCAGATCAAAGCTTGCAGGCGGGTAATCCGGAAATCCATCGGGCGCATGCACAAACGTGACATTGTCGGCTGGCAGCGTGGCCAGAGCGGCTTCCAGCGCCGCCGCGTCCGGATCGCCGGCCACCACGTGCGCGGCATGCTTCGCCAGATCCCGCGTGATCCTCCCCTTGCCGCAGCCTATTTCAAGCACTTCCATTCCCCGGAGGTCGCATCG
>JAURXC010000060.1 GCA_030654645.1 Deltaproteobacteria bacterium
CTGCGGCTGCGGGTGATGAACCATGTCCGCAGCAAGAAACTTGCGGATCTGGCAAAAGACATGAACCAGGTTCTGGAGAAGGAGGTCATCAAGAAAACCGCGGCACTGCAGATCGCCCTCAAGCAGTCCCAGGAAGCCGAATACGAGATTTCACTGCGCCTCGGTAAAGCCGCCGAATTCCGAGACCAGGAAACCGGCATGCATACGCGCAGGATCAGTGAGCTGTCAAAGCACCTGGGAACGCTGGCCGGGTTTGATGAAGATCGCTGCGAAGTGCTCCGCAAGGCCTCGCCGCTGCACGACGTGGGAAAGATCGGCATCCCCGACCGGATTCTGCTGAAGCCGGGAAAACTGGACGTTGACGAATTCGAAATCATGAAGCAGCACACCACCATCGGCGGCACGATCCTGGCGGATTCGGATCAATATCCGTTACTGGACGCCGGCTCCGTGATCGCCCTGCAGCACCATGAAAAATGGGACGGAAGCGGCTATCCCCATGGGCTCAAGGGGGCCGATATCCACGAGTTCGCCAGAATTGTTTCCATCGTCGATGTCTTTGACGCGCTGACCTCGGAGCGCCCTTACAAAAAAGCCTTCTCACTGGAAAAATCAACCAGCATCATGGAAGAGGGCCGCGGCGTTTTTTTCGATCCGGATTTTCTCGACCTGTTTCTGGACAATGTCCAGAGTTTCGTGGCGATCAAGGATAAGCTGAAGGATGTGGAGGAAGAGCAGCTTGACATCTGCGACATCAGCAAACTGACCTGATCCTCCTGCCACCCAGGTTTTCACAATTGAACCTAGAAAAAAGCATTTGCCACAGAGGACACAGAGCTCACAGAGAATTTTCAACCTATTACAGTATTAAGGCCATTCACCCAAAAGGTGATTCAAAAAACAAATTTTTTGTTGTCAGTACTCTGTGTTCTCTGTGATCTCTGTGGCTAACTGCCGTTTTAAGGTTGACTGACCGGCCATCAACAGCCGGTCCTTTTTTTGTCGTCAGTTATGGGCCAGTTTCTGGGCTTCCTTGGCATTGGCCTGAAACAGGTTGGCGGTTTCGAAGACCAGGTTGAGCGTGCCGCGATATCCGACCCACATCTTCTGGTGAGCGCCCAGGCGATCGAATACCGGCAGCCCGGCCCGCAGGTGCGCGCCGATCTTGAGCTTGTTCGCCGCCTGACGGCCGTTCGAGTTGGCCACCAGAAGATCGGCCCCCTTGGCCGCCTCTTCCAGGTCCTCCAGGTCGCCGACAAAAACGTTCCCGCAGGGCAGGGAATCCAGACCGCGGGTACGGGTGGCGGAAAGCGCCGCCTGGATCTCGCACCCCATGCCGGCCAGGAAACGGGTCAGGGTCTTGAGGTTGTCCGACTCCAGCGCCAGAGCCACCTTCTTGTTGCCGAACTGGTAGTGGCTGTCCACCATGGCGTCCATCAGCCGACTGCGCCAGCGGCGGTGCTTGTCCGGAACCGGCCTCCCGCTGATCGCGGAAAGCGACTCCATCAGCAGGTCGGTCTCGGCCAGGCCGGTCAGGGATGTAAAACCATGGGCCGGGATGCCGAACTTCTCCTTCAGTTTCAGGGCGGCCCTGGCCAGTGAATCTCCGACATATAATGTCGCAACGCTGCGCCCGGCCTTTCTAATATCTTCAACCGGTATGCCGCCGGTCGAGAGCGGTGACACCACCTCGTCGATATGCCCGTCCATGGCGTTGGAAATATCCGGAATCGTCAGTACCGTCAGCCCGAATGATTCGACCAATTCTTTCAATTCCTCCACATCGGCCGGTGTCAGGTGCGCACCGGGCAGCAGGTTGACCTGGCACGGCACGGTTTCGCCCCCTTCCGGGAGGCTGGAGACGATCGCCTCGACCGCCGCGGCGTAACCTTCCTGCAGCGAACCGCAGTAATCGGGTGTCGCGGCATGGATGATCGGGATGTGCGCCGTTTCGGGATGCTCCTGGCGGAAATGCACGATGGCGCTGTGCACGTCGTCGCCCATGGTCTCGGTCAAGCCCGAAGTCATCACCCCCACCACCTCGGGCTGGAACTTCTCGATCACCCGCCCGATGCCCTTCTTCAGGTTTTCCCAACCGCCGAAGATCGCGCTGTCCTCGCTCATCGCGGTTGCGTTCAGAGCGATCGATTCCTTGTAGTGCCTTGACAGCTGCAGCCGGATGAAGGTCGAGCAGCCCTGGGCGCCGTGCAGCAGTCCCAGCATGTTGTCGATTCCCAGGTATGCCATGGTGGCCCCCAGCGCGGGTGAGTTCTTCTGCGGATTGACCGTGGCGGCCTTGGTTGAGACCTTGACCCGCGAGGCCGAAATATCCTCGGCCAGGAAATTCTCGGCATGTTGCAGCGGCGATTGATCATCCCCCCCCACATCTTTTTCCCAGGGCGCCGGAGCGTTCAGAACCGGCCAGATCGGGTTATTGACGGTCATATCCAACTGCTGGGCGAAGGTCACCATCCCCTCGTAGCCGGCATAGGGGTGGGAACGGCCATGGTTAATGTCCAGGAAGGGGGTCTTGGTCTTGAGCGCCAGGAACTTGGTCTTGCCGCCGGCCACGATCAGGTCCGGCATCTTCTCGCGCATGACCGCCAGCAGTCCGGCGGTGGAGGTATCCTCGATAATCTTGGCATCCTGGTGCATCAGCCCTTTCATGCGGTAGAAATCCTCCAGCGTCGAGTTCTGGGTTCCGGCCGCCAGGATCTCGACCCCCAGCTCACGCAGCGAGTTAACCATCGACCAGGTCTTGACGCCACCGGTGAAGAGCACCGCCCGTTTCCCCTCCAGCCTCTCGCGGTAGGGCGCGATCCGCTGACGGCATTTGGCCTCCTCCTCTTCCAGCAGCTTTTCAACCCGATCCTGCATGACCCGTTTCTCCAGGCCGTTGACGATGTTGTCCAGCTCGCGGGCGATGTCGCGCAGCGCCTTGGCGGTGTCGGTCATGCCGTAGAAGGACTCCTCCAGGTAGGGCATGCCGTAGGTTTTCTGCATCTTTTTGGCCAGGTTGGTCAGGGATTTGGAACAGATGATGATATTGAGCTTGGCCCGGTGGGCGTAGCGCAGCTCCTCGAATTTCGCGTCGCCGCTGAAGCAGGAGAGAATCTGGATTCCCAGCCTGTCGAAGAGCGGCAGCATGCCCCACAGGTCACCGGCGATGTTGTACTCGCCGATCAGGTTGATCGGGTATTCCCCCAGCAGCGGCGGTTCGGTGGTGCCGATCACGTACTTGAAGAGGATCTCGCCCGCCAGCCGGTTGCCGATGTTCTTGTCGCCGATGAAACCGGGGGTGTTGACCGGGATCACCGGGATTGCGACTTTTCCTGACGCAGCCGCGCAAACCGCCTCCACGTCGTCGCCGGTCATGGCGGTCACGCAGGTGGCATAGACGAAGATGGCCCGGGCCTGGTCCTTGTAACGTTCCGCAAGATCCAGGATCGCCTTGTACAGTTTCTTCTCGCCGCCGAAGATCACATCGTTTTCCAGCATCTCGGTGGTGAAGCCGCGCCGGTAGAGTTGCGAATCGCTGGAGCGGGCGCCGCGATTGTCCCATGAGTTTCCGGCGCAGGCGATCGGGCCATGCACCAGGTGGATCACGTCGGTGATCGGCATCAGCACCACGCGGGCGCCATCATAGGCGCAGGAACGTTCGGTTCCCTCGCCCGGTTCGGATTTCTTGCAGAACTTGGGAGCGCCCTTGTCGTGGGTTTCACAATTGTCGGTATCGTACCAGTCCGGTTTGGCCATGATTGTATCCTCTTGATAAGCTAGACTCTTGGTTTGTTCCGACTGCAACGAAAAACGGCGCTCCACATCTGCGGATGAAATCAGGAGGCGCCGTTGCCGGAGTTTGAGTCCATAGGAGCATTTGACGTGCCAAACCGCAGCCTGGCGCTATCATGCCGATTTTACACCAATTTGCCATGATGCCCACAACCAGCCGGGGCCAGCCTGCCTGTTTATTAGGCAGCTGCGGCCATTAAGCCTCCTTTTCCAGGCCGCCGCGGACAGCCGCAAGCAGATCCAGCGGTTTGACCGGTTTCTGCAGGAATGTCGCATTGAGATCAACAATAGCGGCCCGATCGACAATGTCGTCAGTGTAGCCGCTGATCATGATGATCGGCAGCTCCGGTTGCCGTTTCCTGATCTCTTCCACCAGTTCCCGCCCGTTCATGCGCGGCATGATCACGTCCACGATTGCAATCCGTATCCGTTCGCGGTTAGCTTCAAACATCTCCAGCGCCTCGATGCCGTCCCCCGCCTCCAGAATCGAGTAGCCGTACAGTTCCAGCAACTGCCGGAACATCCTCATGATCGCGGCATCATCTTCGGCAATCATAATTGTCTCACTGCCGTGGTGGTTGACAACCGCGGTCGCCTTTACCGGTTTTACGGGCTGCTCTCCTTCGTGGCTGCGCAGGTAGATGCAGAATTCGGTGCCTCTCCCCGGTATGCTGGTGACAGTGACATAACCTCCATGCTTGGTTATAATCCCATGCACGATCGAGAGTCCCAGACCGGTTCCCTTACCCTTCTCCTTGGTGGTGAAAAACGGTTCGAAAATACGGTCAATCACCCCGGCGGCGATTCCGGCGCCGCTGTCACTGACGCAGAGGCGGGCATATTGGCCGGCCAGAATCACAGTCCCTCCGATGATCGCCGCCTCTTCAAACAGAACCGGACTTGTGGATAACGTGATAATGCCGCCGCTGCCGATCGCATCACGGGCATTGACGACGAGATTTATCAGAACCTGTTCTATCTGTACCCGATCCACGTACACCGATAGTCGTTCCTCGCACGGTTGGATCGAGAGGGTGATATCCTCCCGGATCAGCCGACCAAGACTCTTGCGAATCGTGGCCAGAATCTGGTTCAGGTCGTCATGCTGCAGCATCATGTCCTGTTTGCCGCTGAAAGACAGCAGGCTGCGAGTCATCTCCGCGGCCCGGTTAACGGAAGCGGCAATTTCACCGGCAATGTGCAGATTATCGTCATCGGTGGAGGTCAGCTTCAACAGGTCGGCATAACCGCTGATCACGGTCAGCACGTTGTTGAAGTCGTGGGCAATGCCACCGGCCAGCGCACCTACAGATTCCATCTTCTGGGAGTGCAGCAACTGGGCTTCCAGAGACAAGCGTTCGGTGATGTCTTCAATAGTTTCGATCGCGGCGATGATTCTTCCTTGATGATCACGGATTGGAGCCGACGATATCAACAGACGCCGTTTGCGTCCGCCGAGTATATAATCATCTTCGGCATGCAAACGGTCCGGAATCTGCTTCGACACCGAGAAGTGCAGGTAAAGCGAGACCGCCTCCCCGTCGGTTTCATCGACAACGATATCCGCCAGACAGGGCCGGGGCGACGGATAGAACGCCCGCCACTGTGCGTCGGAGCCGATCATTTCCGAAGCCTTGACTCCGGTAAGATCCTCCATGGCCCGGTTCCAGATCAGCACCTTGTGGTCGGCGGCGATGACAAAGGTCGGAGCGGTTGAGTTGTAGATCAGGTTTTCCGCGAAGTCCATCTTGTCATGCAACTGCCGTTCGGCAGCCAGCCGGTCGGTAATGTCGAAGATGATCGAATGCAGATGCAGGCGCCCTTGGCTGAAAAACGGGCTGCTGAACACCTTCACATTCCGGATGCTGCCGTCGGACAGCTGGTGCCGACATTGAAAATGCCTGACAGCGCCATCCCTGACCTCGATCAGTCGCTGTTCCACCTTTTCCGCTTCGGAACAGTTGATGTCATAGATTTTCTTTTGCAGTATTTTTACGAGATCATAACCGTAATATTCGCAGGCGGCCGGGTTGGCGTCCTCGATGGCCCCACTTTCCGGATTAACAATCAACATCACCGCCCGGCTCTGCTGGAACTGACTGCGATAGCGCTCCTCACTCTCGCGCAACGCCCGGGAAGAGGCGCTGACACGGCGAAAACTGATCCAGAGCCCGGCCAGTCCGGACAGCCAGACCACTGAAATGATCAGGGTGTGGGCGTAACTGCTTGTAGTCACCGACCGGTCCAGCAGGGCCATCGGAACCGTAACGCTGATACCGCCGCGAACATCGTCTTCACGGTAGCCCTGGGCGGCATGGCACTTCAGGCATGGCCGCTCCGCCTTGAGAACATGGAGGTAGCGGAAATGCGGTTCCCCGTTGATGGTCTGAAACTCGCTGAACTCAAGCCCCCCCTTTTCAAGGCGCTCCAAGGCCTTCCTTTCCCAGGCGTCCGGCGCGTTTTCCCGACGGATCGGTTTCAGGCTGGTGATGTGCCCCTCTGGAGAATTCGCGGAAGAGCGACCGGCCTCATAGACTTGGCGGATCATATAGGCCGGGTTCATACGCGTAAGCGCTTGGCCGGAGGGGGTGCTGATATCGCGCTCGGGCACCTTGAGATAGGGATTGGGGGGAGTCTTTTCCGTTACTGGCACATAAACACCGCCATGCATGGCGCCCCAGCGCCGGAAGGCAATATCCTTCTCGTAACTGGCCCGGGCTATGCTCAGGGCGTTGGCGGTCAAAAAGTTCCTCTGGTCTTTCAGTTCCACAACGAGAATTGCCACCGCGACGACACTCCAGACAATCGCAGCGGCACTGAACAGATGCCTGAAGGGCGCCTTTTTGTGATCACACGTCTTTGTTTCCGGCGTCATGAATTGCTGATCCTCATGATTGCTTCCTTCAACTCCGCAAGTTTGTACGGTTTCTGGATGAATCCGGCCAGCCCCTTGCCGACAAACTTCCGGGTAACATCCTGTTCGTTGTAACCACTGCTCATGATCACCTTGACATCGCGTTTGAGCTGTCGCAGTTCCCGGAAGCACTGTTCACCATCCATGCGCGGCATGGTCAGATCCAGAATCACAAAGTCCGGGGCGGGATTGCTCCCGAACTTCTCAAGCGCATCCCGGCCGTCTGCAGCGGTTATCACCTGGAACCCCAGAAGATTCAGCATCTCGCTGCCGATGTCACGAACGGTCTCTTCGTCATCCACAAGCAGAACGGTACCGCTGCCCTGCCATTCCTCACTCTGTACCCGCGGATCTGCTATCTCCACCGGTCTGCCTGAAGCGGGCAGGAAGATTTTGAAGGCGCTCCCCATTCCGGGCTCACTGTAGACCTTGATGCCCCCCTTGTGACCGCGCACAATTCCCAGCACCGCAGCCATTCCCAGGCCCCGGCCGGTAAACTTGGTCGTGAAGAAGGGATCGTAGATTCTTGTCACAGTGTCGCGGTCCATACCGCAACCGGTGTCGGTAATCTCCAGGCAGACGTACTCCCCCTCAGCCAAGTTTTCGTCGTTTAAAATATTCTTCAGGTAGTTTCTGTCGCACATCAGGGAGCCGGTATTAATGGCGATCACTCCGTTTTTGTCTCCGATCGCCTCGGAGGCATTAATGACCAGGTTCATTATGATCTGGCGCATCTGGGTCGCGTCGCCTTCCAGCGTCGGCAGCGCAGGCGCCGGGTTGAAACGCAGCACCGTCTTCTTGGAGATGGAAATCTCCAGCATGTGCTGCATATCTTCCAGAAGCCTGTTCAGGTCGATATGTTCGACCATGAACTTGCCCTTGCCAGAATAGGCCAGCATCTGTTTTGCCAGGTCGGCGGCCCGGGCCGCGGCCTGTTCGATCCTGCGCAGGTTTTCCGCCACCGGGGATTCATTCTCGATCCGCATCAGGGCCAGGTCGGCGTTACCGATTATCGCGGTCAGTATATTGTTGAAATCATGTGCGATGCCACCCGCCATCACTCCCAGGCTTTCCAGTTTCTGGGCATGGAGCAGTTGCCGTTCCATGATCAGGTGTTCCTCGTCGGCGCGCAACTGGTCGGTAACATCGCGCCCGATACCCAGGTACAAAGGCTCCCCGGAAGCACCCAGGTACCTGGAACCGTTGGCGACAAAACTGCGCCAACTGCCATCAGCGTGATGAACACGATAGATCGGGCTCGTCGCGGCTTCTCCCGTGCCCATCACCTTAATCAGGTATTCGAAACATGCTCCCACGTCGTCCGCATGGACAAACGGCGCAAAGCCATGGTTCAGCACCTCGCTGGCCGGGTAAGCGAAATGCTTTTCCCAGGAGGGAGAGACAAACCGGAAGACCCCTTTTGCGTCAAGCACAAAGATCACATCAATCGAGTTCTCGACCAGTGAGCGGAATTTTGCTTCGCTCTCTTTCAGCATCTCTTCCCTGAGACGGCGCTCGGAGATATCACGCCAGGTGACTACCGCTCCCACGACGACCCCATCCTTGAGGATCGGATAAGATGAGTATTCCACTGGGAAAGAACCACCATCCCGCCTAAGGAAAAACTCATCGGTTACAGTAACTCCGATCCCCTCCCTGAAAGCCCTGAAGATTCGGCATTGATCCTGCGGTATCGGCAACCCGTCCGGTGTCCGGCAGTGAATCAGCTCATGCATGTTGCGCCCCAGCACCTCGCCGATATGATCGTAACCGAGCATCCTGAGGCAGGATTCGTTGGCAAAGGAGCACAGACCTTCGGTATTTATTCCATAGATGGCTTCCACCGTCGAAGACATGATCAGTCGCAACAGCTCTTCGCTTTCCACCAGTTGCCGCTCGGCCGCCCGCCTCTCTTCGATTTCGTGCAGCAGGCTGCTCCGGAAGCGGCTGAACTCCTCCGAGGCCCGCTGGTTGTTGAGTTCCAGACGTTCGTTCTCAAGCGCAAGGAACGAACGGCGCTCTTCGCTGCTGATGCGTCGATCGAGCTGCACAAGTTGGTGAGCGGCGAAATCGGCCAGATATGGCAGCATTACCGGTGAAATAACGATCTGTGACACCAGCGGCGCCAGCTCCTCGGAAGAGAGGTGATCGCCCTGAATCAGGATTACGCCCGCCAGACGCTGCAGATGCTGGCCCAGAAAATCCCGGGCCACCTCGGACGAAGGGGCAAAGAGCGCAAAAGGGGCCCTGCGGAAATCAATTATCCGAAATTCCCGGCAAAACGTGAATCCGTCCGGACAGGGTGTGCATAACGAAAACAGGCGATTTATCATGGTCTCACCCCAAAAGACAGACAATAAAAGTTACGTTATGGAAGCTGACGGAGGTAAAAGCGCCATCAGCACCGCGAAATGGGCTGATCTCACCGAAGGAGGGAAAACCGATCAGCGGAATCCGGAACCCCAGATTCCCGAAAAAAGCGTCCAGTTCCTTTTCTCCTCGGTCGGCAAGCAACCACTTCCTGCCTGCGCAGCTGACAATGATCGCCGCGGAGGGTGTGAAACCAAGCGAATCGGGAACAAGATTTTTCATGGCGTCCGAAACCCCGCGGATTACATCTTCCCGTGATGCGCCGCAGACACGTACAACGGTTCCCTTCTCCACACTTCCAAACACGGTAACCGCACCGCTGTCCGGATGCAGATGCGAAGGGGCCCGAAGGGAAAAATGCGCGGTGGAGCCGGCCTGATAGGCGGCCAGCGGAACCACCCCCAGATCTGACTCGCCCAGCGGTTTACCCAGCTGGTCGGCCATGAAATTCTGGGCAGATTGCCCGCTGATGGTGCGGATTTCACACCCTTGGTTCTCCTCCACAACTCCCGGGTTCCCCAGCGGTGTCCAGCCGCTGGCCGCATTGATGGAGAAGTCGATATCGCCGCAACCGGTGAGTATTGCCACCGCGTCTTCATATTCGACGCCGTTCAGGAAAACCCTGCTGCTGGTGAACTTGCGGTCGTCACCGGTCAGACCGCCAAAGAACGGCCCGGTTATCTCGGCGGCGATGCCGCGCACGATGGCGTGACCGTCGGCCTTGGCCCCGTCCGCCAGCACCATGCGAAACATGGATGCAGCCGGACAGTTTGCCAGCGCTTTGCGGGCGCACGCCCCAGCGGCCGCAAACGAGTCGGCCTGAACGCCCTGTTCAAGCGCGACCGACCATGACACCCGGCCGTCGCTGGAAATCCCCAGGGCGCTGACGCCATAGTTCTCGGCTCCGGAGGTCTCGTAGACACCATCGCCGGTCCCTCCGAAAACGATCACCGATCTGGTTCCGAGCGCGTCGTACAACGCTTCGAAGAAATCGGAAAAATCCGGGTCATAATTCATCGAAGCAAACAGCAGTATTACTTCCGGCGAAATCGGGACAAGCGCCGCACCGATTTCAAGTCCGGCCCGAAAAGGATCGGTGAGGATGCTTTTGGATGAGATATATCGCATACGCTGTACTCCTTTCATTTCAATCCCGGTTTCACAACGTGACTACGGCTCCGGCTGCGGCCGGAAATAGCCGCTGGAGACGATCAGGACAGCGCACGGGTCGATCTCCCTGATTCGCCCGGCTTGGTGGTGAAATAGGGGACAAACACCCTCGCCAACCGCGGAAGCTTGATATCCATCTCACAGCCACATTCAATTACGTTGCCCTTTCCAGATTTCCCAGCACCTCGCGCAGCACCGCCAATCTGTACGGTTTCTGGATGAATCCGGCCAGTCCCTTGCCGACAAATTTCTGCGTGACCTCGTACTCGTTGTAACCGCTGCTCATGATCACCTTCACCTCCGGTTTCAGCCGCCTTAGTTCACGGAAACACTGTTCGCCGTCCATGTGCGGCATGGTCAGGTCCAGGAGTACTAAACCGATGCCGGAGTTGGCCTTGAATATTTCCAGCGCATCACGGCCGTTGCTGGCGGTCAGTACCTGGAAACCCAGTTCCCGGAGCATCTCGCCGCCGATGCCGCGCACCGTCTCCTCGTCGTCCACCAGCAGCACCGTGCCGCTACCACGCCAGTCAGCGCTGTCCGAATCGGAGCAGGAGACTTCCAGCGGTCTGTCGGCGGCCGGTAGCAGAATCTTGAAACTGCTCCCTTTGCCCGGCTCGCTGTAGACCTTGATCGCGCCATGATGCCCGCGCACGATTCCCAGCACCGCCGCCATGCCCAGGCCACGACCGGTGAACTTGGTGGTGAAGAAAGGATCGAACAACTTGGCCATGGTTTCCCTGTCCATGCCGCAACCGCTGTCGGCTATCTCCAGATAAACGTACAGGCCGTCCGAAAGGTTCTCATCCAGCCAGACATCCTTAAGGTAGTTGCGGTCGCATTCCATGCAACCGGTGGTAACCGAGATCACTCCGCTCCTGTCCCCGATCGCCTCGGAGGCGTTGATCACCAGGTTCATGATGATCTGGCGCATCTGGGTGGCATCGGCCTCCACGGTCGGCAGCGGCGTATGCAGGGTGAAG
>JAURXC010000065.1 GCA_030654645.1 Deltaproteobacteria bacterium
CAGCTCGGAAACGAGGTCAATTCCGTGGCAGTCGGTTTTAGCGACATTTCCGAGCCGACACCGGTTGATGTTTATAACAACACCGATTACTCATGTTTGAACAGCACCTGGTATCGCTACGACGATCCCGCTGCAATGGCAATTGTGGATAGTAATACTGATGGCATCGCAGACCTAGCCGACATTTATCCGCACACCATTAACAACATTTCCTTTCTGGGCGGACCTGCCGATGCGGGAACACTTGATGCGGCTGCATCAAACAATCTATTTGCTGCAGGCCCTCTCCAACCGGGTCAATCATTACGCATGGGGTATATCCTTACTGACTATGCAAATAGTTACGCCATAAATGAAACCAGATCGGGTCTGTATGGCGATCCGTTCACGCATGCGACGGTTAACAACATGATTTATCCAGGCACGGGTTTCCAAAACGACTGGAACACACAGGATGTCATGTTCTCATTTCGAGGAAATAACATGTGGTGGGGAACTGGGGTTATATTCATCAACACCGAATATAATGGAACATGTACTTGGGGCGCCTTGGATCAACTGTTGGGGTATTAGTATGTGGAACAATACTGACTTTTCCACCCACCCATTATGGCCCCGCCAATTCAAGAAAAGGAGCGGTTTTCCTGCTCCTCGACCATGATGAAGGTTGTGCGCTTGGTCAACTCCTTCAGCGCTGCGGCTCCGACATAGGTGCAGGCGGAACGGACGCCGCCCAGGATATCCCTGACGGTTTCAACGATCGGTCCGCGATAGGGAACCCGCACCGTCTTTCCTTCGGAGGCCCGGTAATCCGCCACGCCTCCGGCATGCAACGTCATGGCCGTCATCGAACTCATTCCGTAGAACTGCTTGTAATGAAACCCGTCATGTTCCATGAGTTCACCGCCGCATTCATCATGGCCGGCGAACATCCCCCCCAGCATCACGAAATCGGCGCCTCCGCCGAAGGCCTTGGCCACATCGCCGGGACAGCTACAGCCTCCGTCGGATATGATTCTGCCCCCCAGGCCGTGCGCGGCATCGGCGCATTCGATCACCGCCGACAGCTGCGGATAGCCGACTCCGGCCTTGACTCTGGTGGTGCAGACCGAGCCGGGCCCTATGCCAACCTTGATGATATCGGCGCCGGACAGAAGCAGCTCCTCCACCATCTCGCCGGTGACCACGTTTCCGGCAACGATGGTCTTGTCCGGAAAAGCATCGCGCACTTTTCCGACGTACTCCACAAAAGCCTCGGTGTAACCATTGGCCACATCCAGGCAGATGAATTCCAGCGCCGGGTGTTTCGAGACGATCTGGCCCAGCTTGCAGAAGTCATCTTCCGCGGCTCCGGCGCTGATCATGATCCTGGAGTAGAATTCAGCGTCGCGCCCGGACAGAAAAGCGTCCCACTGTTCCAAAGTGTAATGTTTGTGAATTGCTGTCACCAATCCGTGCTGCGCCAGGACTTCGGCAACCTCGAAGGTTCCGATCGTATCCATGTTGGCGGCGATCACCGGCACGCCTCTCCATTCGCGGCCGCTGTGCAGAAACGAGAAATGCCGTTCCAGGTTCACCTGGGAACGGCTCTTGAGGTTGGAGCGTTTCGGTTTGATCAGCACATTTTTGAAACCCAGCTTCAGGTCCGTTTCAACACGCATGTTTCACACTCCGGGTTCAATCGCCAAAGGCTTCACTGTCGATGACCTCGTCAAACGGCCGTGCAATAATGGTAACATTTCCACGATAGAGAACGTATCTGCGATCACAGGAACAGTTGTAAAGCAGCTTGACGTCCCAATGATCCCGGGCATATGGAGGAAAATCGTTACGTAGTCCGCATTCACAGGTAAAACCTTTCGCATCACTCTTCAGCTTCGACATCAGTTCCTCCCGGTCAATGCATCGTTCTGCAAGGGACTCATGCCGTTCATCGCAAAAGGTGTTCAGAAAACCCGATCAGGCACGCAGGATACTGTATACAACATGTCGCTCCATTTTCATATTAAATTCATATAACACAGTGGCACAATTGCCGAAAAAGTTTATGGCAGGCAGCAAATACCGTTGACATGAATCAGGTTTGTAGCCATGTTTAGCGCATTTCCAGCTCCGCAACGGGGAGCGACATTTAACGGGACCAGCATGAAGATTCAACCATCGGACGGATCATATAAGACATTCTGCGACATAATCACCGCGTATCGAATGGCGGAAACAGTCACGCGGGCTGTCAGCCTTGGAATCATCGAGACCGTCGGGAACCGGGGGTGTACAGCGGAGGAAGTCATTGCGGCTTCCGGCATGCGGGCAGCGGAAGGAGAACGCTTCCTGGCACTGCTGGTCAATGTGGGCCTCCTGGAGAAGTATGCCGATAATTACTGCCTCTCGCTCTTCTCCAGGAAATACATGTTGAGCGGCAGCGAATCCGGACAGCTGCATGTGCTGGAGTTTGAGCCGCTGCTGATCGACAAATGGAGCACTCTCGACGCAATCCTGCTGCAGGGCCAGGGGAGTTCAGTTCCCGACGACCAATCCCTGGCCGCCTACAGGCAAAGGTTGAGCCTTTTCCAGAAGGCGATGCACGAAGCCGCCGTGATACGGGCAAAAGAGCTCTGGAACGCCCTCCCCGCCATGCCGGAAACAGGTGTGATTATCGACATCGGCGCCGGAGACGGCACCTATCTCAGGGAGTTTGCCGGGCGTTATCCCCGTTGGCAGGCGGTCGCCTGCGACCTGGAAGATGTGCTGTCCGGGGTTGCGGAACCGGGGATAACGACACACGCCTGCAACCTGCTGGATCAGACGGAGTTGGACCGCTTGACCTCGATTTACGCCGATAGCGCCTCGCTCGTGCTGATGTCGAACCTGCTCCACTGCTACAGCCCGGTGGAAAACGGGATGCTCCTTGGAAAGGTGGCCGGCATCCTGCGCCGGGACGGCCTGCTGGTCGTCCATGACTTTTTCAGTGACGGCAACGCATTCGGCGCAATTTACGATGCCCATATGCTGCTGAACACCTACAACGGCCGCGCCTACAGCTTTGTCGAAGCGGTCCGGCTGCTGAACGGGGCGGGATTACCCCATACCGGAGTTATCGAACTTGAATCATATTCGCACGCCATCCTGGCAGAAAAGCAGCCATCCAAGACCATCGCTATTGAGCCGCTTTTCACGCTCAGGCAAAAAGCGCTATCGCTGGGCTTCTTCCAAGCAGCGCCAGTCAACCCGCAAGAGATCTCCATCGAAGCGTGGGTTGACGCCAAATGCCGCTACGGCTGCATGTTTTACGGCAGGAAATGGAGCTGTCCTCCGCACTCGATGGGAGCTGACGGCTTCAGGGAGCTTCTGAGCTGCTATTCAAAAGCGATGGTTGTGGCGGGACAACCACCATTGCGGCAATTTCAACACAGTCTGCTGGAACTGGAGAAGCATACTTTTTTGCAGGGATTCAAGAAAGCGCTGGTTTTTACCGGGGGGCCCTGCAGCTGGTGTGAAAACTGCTCTGAGGAGCGTTGCAGCTTCCCGGAAAAGCGCAGGCCGTCGCTGGAATCCTGCGGATGCGACGTTTTCGCTCTGGCGCAAGCCTGCGGCATCCCGCTCAAACCGATCAAATACAGCGACGATTTTGTCCAGTATATCGGCCTGCTGCTGGTGGATTAATCACACCTTTTTCTAAATCACAAAGGCTTTCCCCTCATGAAGATCCTGATAGTTGAAAATCCCAGACCGCTCAGCATCGAACATTACAACGACGTGGCCAACGCCCCACTCTCGGCCAGCCTGAACAGCGGCTATGCCCTGGCGATTGCAGGCAGGGCCGGATGGGATGGCGCATACCTTGACCTAAGCGACTGCCTTGATGATGAATCCGCGATGGCGGAAATGATCCTGGCGGAGCAGGCCGACATGATCCTGATCCACTGGGTGTATGCCTGGGGCAACGAGCATGTCCTGCGAAATATTCTCCATATCCTGGAAAAGGATCGGCACGCAGCGATCGGCGCCTTCGGACTGTTTCCGAGCTTTGCCTGCCAACCCTTGTCGGACTTTGCCCCCCAACTGGATTTCATTCTGGTGGGCGAATTTGAAGCCACGCTTGACGAACTGCTGTCCAATTACCTGGTAAAACGCACTATTGTCAGCATTCCGGGGCTTTACCGCGCCGGCGGCGAATTTGTCCGCCGGGAGCTGATTGCCGATCTGTCACTTCTCCCGATACCTGACGATACCGGAACAAACTGCCGCTACCCGACCATGAACATTGCGACCGGAAGGGGATGTTACGGTGACTGCGGCTTCTGCTTCATCAACCAGTATTATGGCTGCAGCAGGCGGCGCGAGCGGAGTGTCGCTTCGTTCTTGCATGAGCTGGAAGAACGGCTGAAACGCCGACCCGTCAACAGCATATACTTCGTAGATCCGACCTTCATCGGTCGTGATGAAAAACGGACCGGACGGGTATCGGAGATCAGCTCGATACTGAAATGCAAAGGACTCCCCTTCGGGTTCGAAACCAGGGTTGACACCATCGATGAAGAGCTGATCGGAAAGCTTGCGGACAATGGCGCGTCCAGCGTTTTTCTCGGCATCGAATCGGGTTGCGAGGCGGCCCTGAAGCGCATTAACAAAAGGATTTCGCGGGATCAGATCACATGCGCCGTACGGGCGGTGCAAAACAGCGGCATCTTCCTGTCGGTCGGGTTTATCATGTTCGAACCGGATTCAACCCTGTCGGAACTGGTCGAGAACTTCACGCTGCTGGAAGAACTGGGGCTGCTGAAGCACCACGACCAGACCGTGAACATGCTCTATCACAGCCAGATAGTCCTGTACGGCTCCAGGGCCTGGCTCAGGTTTGCAGAGCAAGGACGCCTGATCCAGGACGAACGGCTTCCCTTCGAAGCCGGATACAGGTTTCTGCACGCCGATGTCGCCAGAGTATGCCATGCCATGAAAACTCTTTCGTGCGAGTATTTCCGGTTGATGGACCGACTGTACCGGACACAGGGCATCGCCAGCAGTGATCAGTTTGCCTGCTGCCATGCCCGGACACCGCCCGGAGTTGACGGTGACAAGCTCAACCGGACCCTGAAAGAAGCTTTTCAGGCCTTTCTCCGACTGGCCGGCATGCGCGACGTGATACAATTCAACGCGTTGGAACAGATATTTCTGGATGAGCTGAGGTCATGTTTTCCGGTTTAAGGATTGGCCGTGATGCGCGGACAGAATGAAATTGCATTATGTCGTGCAGTGGTGTTAAAAGGTTCCACTTCGTATTTCAGATTTACAAAGACGCAGGGAGATAAACATGAGAAGAAACACCTTAAAGATAATGATATTACTGGCAGCGGTACTGCTTGTTTCGGCAACGGTGCTGGAGTTCGAAGCCCAGGCCAGGGTCGGCGGAGGTCGTTCCATCGGCAGCAGCGGGACACGCAGTTATTCCCGTTCAGCCAGCCCGACCCAGTCGACCGCGCCTCCCCGGCAACAGTCGGCCACCAACCCCAACCCCGGCTTTCAGCAGCCGGCCGCGGGCGGTTTCATGCGCAGCATGGCCGGCGGCATCGTAGGCGGCATGCTGGGCGGCATGCTCTTCAGAAGCCTGGGCTTCAGCGGCATGGGCGGAGGCATGGGGGGCGGAGGTATCGGCCTTTTTGAAATCATCCTGATCGCCGGCATCGGCTACCTGATCTACCGTTTTATCAAGAAAAGGCGCGAGGAAAGCGCGAACAGCTCCTTCAACCAACCTCTGTACCAGAACGCTAATACCGCTCCCGCCGCAACACCACTCTACGGTGGCTACCAGGAACCGGTACAGCAGAACGATGACGTAGAAACAGGACTGGGACATATCCGCCAGTTCGACCAGACCTTCGACGAGGACCGTTTCAACGACCTGGTGATGGACAACTTCTTCAAGATCCAGGGAGCCTGGATGAACCGCGACTTGTCACCGGTATCAGGCATCCTGACCGACGAAATGCGGCGCATCATGCAGCAGGATGTCGAGAAGCTTCTGCGGGACAAACAGGTCAACAGGCTTGAAAACATCGCCGTCAGAAAGGTCGAGATTGCCGAGGCCTGGCAGGAGTCGGGGCAGGATTACATCAATGCGTTGATCTATGCCAACCTGCTCGATTACACCACCGATGACAGCAACGGCGCGGTCATCTCCGGCAGCAAGACCGACCCGGTCAAGTTTGAGGAATACTGGACCTTCACCAGGCCGGTCGGCAACAATCCCTGGAAATTGTCGGCAATCGACCAGAAGTAGATCGCATTGAACAGCTCAAAAATATCGCCCCGTTTCCCGAGAGGATCCGGGGCGTTTCAATTCTGCCATGAGACTCCGCGATGAAACCCCTTGACCTCAAAACCATCGACATTTCAGGGCTCAACCTGATTGAAGCCAGCGCCGGCACCGGCAAAACCTGGACCATCGCCGCCCTGTATATCCTGCTGCTGCTGGAAAAGGAGCTGCGCCCGGAACAAATCCTGGTTGTAACCTACACCAAGGCCGCCACCGCCGAACTGCGTGACCGCATCCGGCGGCGCATCGGCCTGACCCTGGAGTTCTATTCCGGCGGACGCCCGGCATCCTCTGACGCGCTGGAACAGCTCCTGAGCAGGGAGCGCCCGCAGAACCCGGAACGGGCCCGGCTGCTCCTGACCAGGGCGCTCTATTCCTTTGACGATGCGGCCATTTTCACGATTCACGGTTTCTGCCAGCGGGCCCTGCTAGAAAACGCCTTCGAAAGCGGCTCACTTTTCGACAGCGAGATGGTCACCGATCAGAGCGCAATCGTCCAACAGGTTTGCGATGACTTCTGGAGGACACGGATTCTGAACGAACCGGATGATTTCGTGGAACATCTGGTCGCCGGGAAATATACTCCCGAAAAGCTCGCGCTCCCTTTTACCGGCCACTATCAGAACCCGGATCTGAAAATAGTGCCCGAGCGGCATGAGCACGAGTTGGCTCCGTTAATCGCGGAACGCGACCGGCTGTATGCCACCTTATGCGAAATATGGAAAACCGGGCGGAGCACGATCCTGGAACAGATCGAAAATGCGGGACTGCATCAGGGGAGCTACAGCCCAAAGCAGGTCGCCGCGGCCGCCGGAATCATCCACGGCTGGCTGCAAGGCGTAACCGCGAATCAGCCCTGCAGCAAGCTGGAATTCTTTTCGGCCGACCGGATCGCATCCAAAGTCACCAAGTCAACCAGACATGTTCCTGACCACACATTTTTTGCTGTCTGTCAGCAGATGTTCGAGGTAACCGAAGCGCTTAAAGATGCCTATAGTGACAGGCTGGTCGCCTGCCGCCTGGATCTCAAGGTGTGGCTTGAAAGGGAACTGAAGCTCAGGAAGAACGCACTAAACAAGCGCTGTTTCGATGACTTGCTGCTTGATCTTCATCTTGCGCTTGAAGCGGAAACAGGTACTGCTCTGGCGTCACAACTGCGCGATCGATACCGGGCAGCGCTGATCGACGAGTTCCAGGACACCGACCCGCTGCAATGGAACATCTTCAGGCGCATCGGAGCCGCGGAAGGTTATCCACTGTTCCTGATCGGTGACCCGAAACAGGCCATTTACAGCTTTCGTGGTGCTGATGTATTTGCCTACCTGAACGCCGGAAGCAACCTTGGTGATGACAAAAGGCATACCCTGGGCACCAATTTCCGCTCGTCCCCGGCGCTCGTTACGGCGGTCAACCGGCTCTTCTCCAGCCACCCCGATCCGTTTCTCTGTGACGACATTCCCTTCAATCCGGTTACCTCCGGACGTTCGGCGGATGACTCGCTGCTGCGGGACGGATTTCCCGATCCACAGCCGCTTCGCGCCTGGATCTACCCCCGTGATGATCAATCCAAAGCGGAGAGCAAGCCGGCCGCGATCGACAGGATCGTGCAGGCCGTAGCCGGGGAAATCGCCGGACTGCTTGAACCGGGGCGCTTCGAACTCTCCATCAACGGAGTGCAGCGCGCCTTGAGCCCTGGGGATATTGCGGTTCTGGTGAAAGCTCACAAGCAGGCCGACCGGATTCAGCAGGCGCTTCAGGAGCGCGGCATCCCCTCGGTACAGCAGGGTGGCGCCACCATATTCAAGACGACGGAAGCGCTCGAACTGTTGCGAATCCTGCGGGCTGTCGCCGAACCGGGCCGGGAACGGCTGCTGCGTGAGGCGCTGCTGACCGGTATCATCGGATTGACGGCCAACCAGGTGGCCGCTTTTGTGGATAGTTCCGGTGAAGATCGCGAATGGGAAGCCTGGCTGCTCCGCTTCCACGACCTGCATGCCGACGCAGTCGGCGGTGTGGTGGCGGTAATATCCCGCCTGCTGGGAATCTGCGGAGTACGAGGCCGGATCCTGTCGCGAACCGGCGGTGAACGCTGCCTGACCAACATCCTGCACTGTTGCGAACTCCTGCACCAGGCCGAACATGAACGGGGGACGAATCTCCCGGATTCGATCAACTGGCTGGAACGGCGTATATCCGGAGATTACAGTGACGATGCCGCCCTGCTGCGGCTGGAAACCGATGATAACGCGGTGATAATATCAACCATACATACCAGCAAGGGGCTACAGTACCCGTTGGTGTTCGTCCCCTTTGCCTGGGATCCCCCCTCCGCCAGAAGCGATCGGGTCATGTTCCACGACCCGGACGGAAAGCTGGTGCTGGATCTGGCCGGAGAGGATGAAAACAGGAGACTTGCCGGAGAAGAGCGGGATGCCGAGGCGGCCCGCCTGCTGTACGTGGCTCTAACGCGGGCCGAATTCCGCTGTTACTTTGTCTGGGGCTGCATCAACGGTGCGATCGATTCTCCGTTGTTCAACCTGCTGCATCGTGGAAAGGTGAAAAAGGAAAACAAGGCCTTTGCAGCGCTTGCTGACCACGAAATCCTGGCACAGGCAGGTGAGTTGGCCGGTGACGGGAGTTACGGCATTTCAGTGCAATCGATGCCGCCGGAAACAACCTGCGGCATCTATCCCGTCGATACCGGGAGGCAGGAACCTTTGGCCTGCAGAACGCTCATCCATCCTCCCCGCGATGACTGGCGTGTCTCCAGTTTCAGCGCCATGCTTTCCGGGACCGGGCACGGATTCCAGCCCCATGACCGAGACAATCTTGCCGCCACTACCGTCCCGGAGGATAACCGGCTGCCGGAGCCGGGAGGTCTTACCATCTTCGATTTCCCGCGTGGCGCCAAGGCCGGGACCTGCCTGCACGAAATCTTCGAGCAGCTGGATTTCTGTTCATTGAACAGTGACGATATCTCAAGAACCACCGCCGCCGTACTCAAGGCCAACGGCTTCCAGGAATGCTGGCTGCCGGCTGTCAGCGGCATGGTGGCCGATGTAACTGCCGCGAACATCATCCGGGACGATCCTGGCTTCAGCCTGTCTCGCCTGCGGGCCGGAAGCTGGCAGTGTGAAATGGAATTCTTCCTGCCGCTTAGTCAACTGGCGCCGGATACGATCAGAGAGCTGTTTGACGGCTTGCTGGAGGAGGATTGCTACCGCGATTTCCACGGGATTCTCGACAGTCTTTCATTCCGTCGCAGCCGGGGCATGCTGCAGGGGTTCATAGACCTGATTTTCGAGCACGCCGGACGCTACTACATCCTCGACTGGAAATCCAACTATCTCGGCCACCGGCCATCCGATTACGGACAGGATCAGATGCGGGAATCGATGGCTCGCAGCGCATATATCCTGCAGTACCACCTCTACACCCTGGCACTGGACCGTCTCCTGAAAATGCGCCTGCCTGACTATGACTTTGAAACCAGCTTCGGAGGCGCTCTATATGTATATCTGCGGGGGGTGACCGGCTCTGGCGCCCAGTCGGGAATATACCACGAGCGGCCGTCAGCGGAATTCGTCTCCAGGGCCAACCGACTGCTGCTGGCATGAGTATTATGATTTCCTTACTTTGACATCACCGTAATTACAAGTATACTGAGCAGGAGTTTTTTCAATCTGACTCAAATCAACCGATCGAGAGGTCATCCATGAGATATCTGGGATTCAGGGCATTGATCACGGCTTCAATTCTGACCGCCGCGCTGGTATCGACTTCACTCGCAAAACCGGTCTGTGTTGAAGTAAGCGGTGAAAGCGCCGTGGTTGGCGGGGATATTCCCTCGGCCAAGGTCGAGGCGGTAAACCGGGCAAAATTCTCGGCCGTGGAACAGGTGGCCGGTGTGGATATCAAAAGCAAGACCGTTGTCGAAGACTCGGCGCTGCTGGATGACATGATCACGACCCAGACCCGCGGCGCGGTGAGCAGCTACAAGATTCTCAGGGAAAGCCTGGACGGGGACAGCGCCAGGGCGCTTGTCAATGTCTGCGTCGAACCGCTCAGCGCCAAATCGGCAATGTCGGCTCTGGCGCTGAACACGGCCATTTCCGTGTACCTGCCGGCCAAAAAGCTGGTCAGGTACGACAATCTCGAATATGACGACGAGAATATTCTGGCCCAGGCGGTTATCGGCAAACTGGCCGAAGGCGGGTTCTCGGTACGCGACCTGGCCGAGACGCATTCGCTGAAGCTGAGGGATATCGATATGGCACTGAAAGGTGGCGACCAGACCTCTGTGCGCAGTCTGGTATACCGCTACCTGACCAACTCGGTGCTGATGGGCAAGATCGAACCGACACTGTCGATGCGCAAGGGTTCGGATGCCGGCTATGGCATTTCGATGCCGTTCAACTCCGTCACCGCGCGGCTCTCCTACCGCCTGATGACCAGGGACAACAACGGAAAGATGGTGGTGCTGTCCGCCGGCAGTGAAGAGGCCAAGGGCATGGCTCCAAGCCAGGACGATGCCTATGCCGAAGCGCTAAAGAACCTGTCCGAAAAGTTTGTGCCGATCATTATCGATAAAATCCACTCCCGCCTGAATGAAATCGCCAGCAAGGTCACAGTCGAGGTCGAAGGGGTCAAGGATCCCGCAGAAACCTTCGATTTGCGCGACCAGATCCAGAAAGTAACCTGGGTTGCAAAGGTCGAGGAAAAGGGAATCGGGGAGTTCCTGGTCAGTTATCCGGAAAATCCGATTTACCTGGCTAACGGACTGAGCCAGAAAGGCTTCAGGATTGTTTCCTACACCAAGGAACTGATCAAGATCAGACGGCAGTGAACATTGCTGTCGTCAGCACCGGGGATGACTGGCTTCCTGTTTCTGCCGGTGGCTGGACCGTAACCTTTGCACGCTTCGCATCTCTCTCGGGGTATGGACATCATATCCGGGCCGGAGGCATTTCGAGAGGTAACTGGTTATAAAATATGACTTGTATTTTTTTCGATTTGACTGCATCCTGCCTGATGTACATTTTTCATGAGTAACACTGCCGTCTTTTTCACACCATCCCCGATGCTATCAGGAGAAGCGCTGCATGAACAGAATCTGTCTGAATCTTACAATATTGATGTCGGTTGCAACACTGTCCGCCTGCAGCGGCAGCAGCACTCAATACATTGACTATACTCCGGTTGACAACACCCCCAAGCTTGACATGAAAGAGGCTGTCTACCAGCTCACGCTCCCGACCGGCAACATCCTGACTCTGACCACCGATCAATCCGGCACATCGGTATACGGCGCCTATACCATCAAGAACGGTACCGGGATTGTTTCCAGCGGAAAAATTGAGAACCTGGTCACCTCCATTGCGCTGACAGGATATTCGAACAGCCCCTGCCCTACGGAAGCGCTATCGATTCAGCCGCGCAGCAGCACTCTCAACGCCACACTAGATTCGGCAAGCGTAGATATCAGCGGCTCCAGCTGTAGCGAGGGTTCGCTGCTACCGGCGATCAGAGTGATCAGCAAGTTCAGCCCGCCGGCAACAGCCAGGATGGCTTCCACCGGCGTTACCAACGATGTCAACAAGAGGTTGTCAATTTCGGCCGTGTCAGGAGACAATGTAAACTTTGTCGGTCCGATCACGCTTGAAGACACTTTCCTTCAGACTTCGGCAACCGGAATCATTGTGGGCACGATCACCGATTCAGCGGCCTGGCCCTTGACAGGCAATGTGGTCGAGATAAGCAATCCGTTTGCATTTGGATTCATTTTTACCCGCGCCACCAACTTCAGCGGACATTTTTTTGCCACCAACGACAGCATCTCGGCCATCAAAGGCCATGCCAGAACAGCCCCGACCCTGGGCGGACAGTATTCCATCAGCGAAATCAGCGTGACAGCCACGGACAGCGGAGTACCCCAACCGACTCTCACAACAACATCGGTACAGGCGACCCAGAACTACACCCTGCAGTAATCCGGCATAAACCCGGAAACAAGAGGCGCGAATTTTTTACAAAAGGATTCGATTAAAGTGCTTATCAAACTGGTCGCAATCCACCCCTGCCCTTCCCCGCAAGCGGTACCGCTGGCAAATGCCTTTCTGAAAAGCATCATCAGGGAAACTTCGATTGAGGTTTCCCTGTTTGATTTCTTCATTGGCCAGGAGTCTGAAGAGGCGGCAACTTTACTGGCAGCAGCAGAACCGAGCGCAATCGGTTTTTCCATGTATGTCTGGAACCGTGCCGCCTGCCTGGAGATCGCGGCCGCACTGCGCAAAATCCTGCCCGAGGTCCTCATATTCGCGGGTGGCCCCGAAGCCACCGCGGATCCTGACGGAGTGTTGCGTGAAGGCACGCTGGATTTTGTAATTGCCGGAGAAGGGGAAGGACCTTTCGCGTCATTCTGCAAACACCTGCTCGCCGGTAGCGAACGGCCGGAAATTCCGGGGCTCATCCGTAATGGTGATCCAGTCCGCACCCCGGTGCTGCCGGCCAGCAACCTGGACACGATCCCATCGCCCTACCTGAACGGAGTTCTCGACTGCAACAGCTATGACGGCATCCTCTGGCAACTGTCGCGGGGCTGCAGTTTTGCCTGCGACTTCTGTTTCGATGCCCGTGGAAACAGCGGCGTACGGCGTTTCTCACTGGAAAGGATCGAGGCCGAACTGCGTCACTTCGCATCTAAAGGCGTATCCCAGGTTTTTGTACTGGATTCGACATTCAATCAGGACGTGAAAAGGGCAAAAAGCATACTGCGCCTGATCAGAAAAATCGCTCCGCAAATCCATTTCCACTTTGAAGTTCGCAGCGAATTCATCGATCGCGAGATGGCGGAACTGTTTGCACAGATCACCTGTTCTTTGCAGATAGGGCTCCAGAGCGCCAATCCGCTGGTACTCAAACAGGTCGGCCGTTCATTCGACCGGGTCGATTTTTCGCGACGGGTGGGACTCTTGAACGACAGCGGAGCGGTGTTCGGTTTCGACCTGATCTATGGCTTGCCCGGCGACACCCTGGACAGCTTCTGCAACAGCCTGAATTACGCCTTGTCGCTTTACCCGAACCACATTGACATTTTTCCACTGGCGATCCTGCCCGGCACCAGGCTGGCCGCTCGCGGTGCGGAGCAAGGCCTTTCATGGGAAAACCGCCCTCCGTACACACTGCTGGCCTCAGGCAGTTTCAGCAGCGAGGATATGGCAAATGCCGGTGCACTGGCCAGAGCCTGCGATATATTTTTCACCAGGGGCAAAGCGGTGGCATGGTTCAATGCGGTAACCAAAGCAGTGAACCTGAAACCGGCCATGTTCCTGAAGGCATTTGCCGAATGGCTGGATAACTGCAAGGGTCCGAATATTTCCGAAAGTGACTTGAGCGACAACGATATCTGGGAGATGCAGAGAATTTTCCTGCGACAGCTTTTCAAGGCAAGAAATCTGGAGCGTTTTCTTCCCGTTGTCCTGGACCTGGTGGATTATCACCATCACTACGCCGTGGCCCTGCTTGCTCCGCAGCCACGCAGGATCAAGGTTCAGCAATCCGCAGCTGGAATCCAGAATTCAATCTTCCGCCTGGCACCCTCCACCCAGCTGGCTGACTTCCATTATGAGATACAGGATATCCTCGATAGCGGTGCGCCCGATATTGCCTGGATGCACAAGCACCTTGCGGCGGTAGGATCACACGCCGTCATCTACCCCAACAACAACCTTGTATGCACGGAATCGCTGGATGCTTCATTTTACTCCATCCTGGAAAATCTCGATGGTAAGACCGCGACCGGCACGGTTCTGCACAAACTTGGCCTTACGATCGCCGACACTCTTGATTTCCTGGTGTTTGCCCAGCAGCAAGGAATCATCGTGTCCATCTGAAGCTATCCTCTCTTATTTTTAGCCCGAATTGCGAACCTACGCAAAAAAGTTGCATTTTTTGAAAGTATTTAGTATATCATCTGTCTCTTTATTGATGGGTTTGAAATTGCTCCGCTTTTGAAAGGTGTTTATCGTCATGCATGACAAGATCAGGATTTTTTCCGGGAACTCCAATCCGGAGCTGGCTAATAAAATCTGCGCAAGCCTGGGAGTACCGCTTGGCGCCGCCCGCGTGCGGCGGTTCTCCGATGGTGAAGTCATGGTCGAAATCGGTGAAAATGTCCGTGGCCGCGATGTTTATGTCGTCCAGTCCACATGCGCACCGACTAATGACAACCTGATGGAGCTGCT
>JAURXC010000066.1 GCA_030654645.1 Deltaproteobacteria bacterium
GGTTGTAGTGATCTTCGTTGAGAATATCCTCGGCGCGCACAATGTCCAGGCTGTCGGATGTGCTCTTGTTCCAGGGCATTCCAGCCAGATAGTCCAGATATGTACGTGAGACGTTGTATTCCGGCGAGGCCTGGTTGATCCGCTCCAGACGTTTCAGTTCCTTGTCGGCGACCTTCTTCACATCCTCGGGCAGGCCCGCCTCTTCAATCAGCTTGCGCAGCTCATTCATGTCGGCCGAGCGCGGGTCTTCCTCCCCCAACTCTTCCTGAATGTGCTTCATCTGCTCGCGCAGGATGTATTCCTTCTGGTTCTTGCCGACCCGCTTGGTGACTTCGCCGGCGACCTCGTTTTTAACCTGCATACGCTGCACTTCGTTCGTCAGGTACACATAGACCTTTTTCAGACGTTCCAGCGGATCCACGGTTTCCAGCAGTTCCTGCAGGTCGCCGACCGGCAGGTTGACGTATAGCGCCACCAGGTCAGACAGGCGCGCCGGATTGTCGATATAGTCGATCATTTTCATGACATCGTCCGGAAGCGGCTTGCCATGTGACAGTGCAATTTTTAACAGCGCATTCAGGCTCTGTACCAACGCCTCGGAAACCAGGTTCTTTTCCACAAACTCGCGCACGATTTCACAGTGGGCAAGCACGATAGAACCGGCCGGTTCCGTATCCAGAATCCGCAGACGGGTAATACCCTCCAGAGACACCTTGTAGCGCCCGTCTTCCAGCTTTTTGGTCTGGTTGACCTTGCAGAGCGTGCCAATTTCACACCTGCCGCCGCCCCCCCCTCCCGCGCCGCTTTCCGGCCTTTCGAAAACAAAGACCAGATATGTTTCGTAATTTTCGGCTTCGCGGAATGTCGCCATATCTTTCTCACTGACAAACACCGGGAATAGCATATAAGGGAACACAACCATATCTTTCTGGACGTAAAGAGGCAATTTTTCCGGGATTTCAATAACTGTGTGCGGCATATCGGTTGATCCTTTTTTTAAATTGGCGCTTGGTTATTCCATAAAATCAAGTCTGTCATCATAACATACCTTCTGCTGCAATCAAAGCATCAGACCGGTTGACCTTCACGGACCTTGACGGCAACCACTCTTGCGCGAGCCGAAACACCGCACATTTCACGATACAGCAGAACCAGGAAACGCACTGTGACCAGCCGGTGGATTGCCGCCTGGGTCAACCGGTATAACCAGAAACGGATACGTGACGGAGAGCGGCTGCCAAGTATCAATGGACAAAATTCACTCAGCTGCAGCGATACGCGGACACCGTCCGAACCAGGTTCCACGCCGAAACGCAGTTCACCCCGGTCACACTGGCCCGGTTGGACCAAGACCCCGCCACAGATTCGAAGCACAACCTTTTCCGCTTCGGCCGAAGGAGGCAAAAAGCTGATCAGGCTCAAGCTACTGCCCAACAGACGGAATTCAATTCCGGAATCCAGTTGCACAGGGCGGATGATATTAAGGGTGCAGCTTTTAATGTATGCCAAATAGCGCTGCATCAGATTCCCGGCGGATAGATTTCCGGCAACTCCGGAAGGGAATACGCTCCACTGCACCGAGAAAACCGATGCATCGTCAACCAACACCTGCTGGCAGGATATTTCCTGATGGGAACAGATCAGCATCATGAGGCCCATTCTGCCAGTTGCGCCAAATATTGCAATCTAAATTGCAGCCATGTTTTTTCACGCTTGACAAGTTTAGAAATTGTATTAAGATAAAAATCATCCTGTTAGAATTCAAATCGTAAAGTGAAAGGAGACCCTGCCGATGTGGACTGATAGATTCAGGATTCGTCCGGTATCCCACTGCAAAGAGGGTTGCCATAGTTAGCCCGCCGCCTGAACGGCGACGGGCGTACAGAACAAAAAGCCCCGGTCTCAGGATCTGGGGCTTTTTTTTTGTTGTCGACTAATTATTCTGATATGATACGGCCGCTGCGGCTGGACCATCACGTTTGTGCGAAGAGAACTGCATGAAAAAATATCTGATTATTCTGGCTGTAATCCTTGCCATTGCCGGCATTGCCGGATACGGCTTTTATAAACGCACGCCCGAGGTGAGTTACAAGACCGCCAGGATCGAGCGCGGCATGGTAGTTTCCACGGTCGCCGCCACCGGCAATCTCTCGGCGGTGACGACCGTCCAGGTCGGCACCCAGGTTTCCGGCACGATCCAGAAACTCTACGTTGACTTCAATTCCAAAGTAAAAAAGGGTCAGGCCATTGCCGAAATCGACCCTTCCCTTTTCAACGCCTCGGTGGAACAGGCTCATGGCAACGTCCTCAACTCGGAGGCCAACCTGCAAAAATCCAGGGTGACCTTGGCGGATGCGGAACGGACACTTGCCCGCAACAAAAAGCTTCTTGCCGACGGCATCATCTCCCAGGCCGACTATGACGTCGCCGAGACAGCGCTGCAATCGGCCAGGGCATCCGTAAAAGCCTCAGAGGGAAGCGTTGCCCAGACCCGTGGAGCGCTGATGCAGTCCAGGACCAACCTGCGCTATTCCGTGATCCGCTCGCCTGTCGATGGCGTGGTCATATCCCGAACCATAGACATAGGTCAGACCGTGGCAGCATCATTCCAGACACCAACCCTTTTCACCATCGCCAAAGACCTGACCAAGATGCAAATTGAGGTCAGTGTGGACGAAGCCGATATCAGCCGCATCCAGCTCGACCAGAAGGCAACTTTTACCGTCGATTCATATCCGGAGCAGACCTTCGGCGGCAAGGTCGTTCAGATCCGCAGCGCCCCGATCATCACCCAGAACGTGGTCACCTACGTGGTAGTGGTCAATGTGGACAACAACGATCTGAAGTTGAAGCCAGGCATGACCGCCAATGTTTCGATCGAAGTGGCCAGGAAAGACGATGTTCTCAAACTTCCACCTGCCGCGCTACGTTTCAAGCCGAAAACAAAAACGGATGATGCAAAAGCCAAGAGGAGCGAAGACCGCGGCAGCGCAAACAAACAGCGTCCGGCCGCCGGATCGCCCGATCAGGGCGGCAAGCCGGGCGGACGAAAAGCGGGTAACGGCCAACAGGTTTACATCCTCAAGGACAACAAGCCGGTTGCCGTGAAGATCAGGACCGGCATCGCCAACAACAGTAGTATCGAACTGGTTGAAAGCACCCTCAAGGAAGGGGACGAAGTCGTCATCGAACAGACCGGCGGCGACAGCGTCAAGAAAAAGACCGGCGGTTCACCGATGGGGCGGCCGTTCTAAATGAGCAAAGTAATCGCACTGACCGATATCCGCCGCGTTTTTACGATGGGTGATCAGCAGTTTGAGGCGCTCAAGGGTGTTTCCTACAGCATCAGCGCCGGCGAGTTCGTCGCGATCATGGGCGCCTCCGGCAGCGGCAAATCCACCTGCATGAACATCCTGGGTTGCCTGGACCGCCCCACCTCCGGACAATACCTGCTGGACGGACTGGACGTAGGGGCCATGAATACCAATCAACTGGCCGACATTCGCAACAAAAAGCTGGGCTTCGTCTTCCAGGGCTTCAACCTGCTGGCCCGGACCCCGGCCGTGGAAAACGTCGAATTGCCACTGGTCTATGCCGGACTCCACTCCAGGGAACGCCGTGAAAAGGCGTTGGCCGCCATGCAGCAGGTCGGGCTGGCCGGCAAGGAGAACAACCACCCCAGTCAGCTTTCCGGTGGCCAGCAGCAGCGCGTCGCCATAGCCCGTGCCCTGGTCAACAATCCGGCAGTGATCCTGGCCGACGAACCTACCGGCAACCTGGACAGCAGCTCCACCGCCGAGATAATGAGTCTGTTCACCACCCTCAACAAACAGGGCATCACGATCATCATGGTTACCCACGAGCATGACGTGGCGGCCTATGCCGGGCGGCAGATAACCTTTCGCGATGGCAATATAATAGGCGACACGAAATAATGGACTTCCTTCAAACCCTCAAAATCGCACTGCGTGCTCTGCGCACCAACAAGATGCGCTCGTTCCTGACCATGCTCGGCATCATCATCGGCATCGCTTCCGTAATCGCGATGATGGCGGTTGGATCGGGCGCCAGCTATGTCATCTCGCAGCAGATCGCCAGTATCGGCAGTAACATCATCCTGGTCATACCAGGTTCCACCACCAGCGGCGGCCTGCGCACCGGCAGCGGCGGTGCCCAGACCCTGACCAGCGACGATGTCAAGGCGATCATGGCCGAATGTCCCTCGGTGGACCTGGCGTCCGGTACCGTGCGCTCCTCCGGACAAGTCGTCTACGGCAACATGAACTGGTCAACCGTGATCATGGGGGGCACGCCGGAACTGTTCGAGATCCGTGAATGGGGCATCGCCAACGGACGCGGCATCACCCAGCAGGACGTGGATGGCGCCGTCAAGGTCTGCCTTCTGGGGCAGACCGTGGCTGACAACCTCTTTGGCTCCGCCGACCCGGTCGGAAACATCGTCCGCATCAAAAAAATCCCCTTCACGGTAATCGGCGTGCTGGAGCGCAAGGGTCAATCTCCCCAGGGGACCGATCAGGACGATACACTTTTTGTCCCGCTGCGAACCGCCCAGCGCAATCTTGTACGCTCCCAGCATACCAATAACGTCGGAGCCCTGATAGTCAAAGCCAAAAGCAAGGAATTATTGACCAAGGCTGAAGAAGAGATCAACAGCCTGCTCAACCAGCGCCATCGTATCACCGGAGGCAAGGAGCCGGATTTCTCGACCCGCAACCTGTCCGAAATACTGGCCGTGGCCGAACAATCATCAAAAGCCATGTCGCTGCTGTTGGGCGCCGTGGCCTCGATCTCGCTGATCGTGGGGGGCATCGGCATCATGAACATCATGCTGGTGTCGGTCACCGAGCGTACCAGGGAGATCGGTATCCGCATGGCGATAGGAGCAAAGAAAAACGACATCCTGCTTCAGTTCATGACCGAAGCGGTGCTGCTGACCATGCTCGGCGGATTGATCGGTATTGCGCTCGGAGCCGGCGGAGCGATGGTTGTATCGCGCATGCTGGAGTGGCCGACCCTGATTTCGTTCCAATCAATAAGCATCGCCTTTGTATTCTCCGGAGCCGTGGGCATCTTCTTCGGTTTCTATCCGGCCCGCAAAGCTGCCGGACTAAATCCTATCGACGCACTGAGGTATGAATAACATGAGCAACTGTCCAATGTGTCAACGCTGGGATGATGATGCCGATCTGCGGATCGTGGAAATGGCCCACTCCTATGTGATCCTCAATCGCGACCAGTATTTCCCGGGTTATACGCTGCTGTTCACAAAAGAGCACGTAACCGAACTGTTCCACCTGGACCGTACGGTGCGGGCCGGCCTGACGGAAGAGGTCAGCCGGGTTGCGGAAGCTCTCTACGGTGCATTCTCTCCGGCCAAGATCAATTATGAACTACTGGGCAACATGGTGCCGCATATCCACTGGCACATCGTGCCGCGCTTTACCTCGGAACCGCTCTGGCCGAAACCGATCTGGGCCGAACCGCACGATGAGTTGATCCTTGCGCCGGAAGAATACAGGCAGCGCATCATTGAAGTCCGGAGACTTTTGGCATGATCAGACCATTCATGCATACACTGCCTAACGGACTGCGGGTGGTCTGCGTTGAGATGCCGCATCTGCACTCGGTCGAACTGGCGATTTACCTGAAGGTCGGCGGCCGCAACGACCCGCCCGGTCGCGAGGGACTCTCGCATTTCCTAGAGCACATCCTGTTCAGAGGAACGGCGGACTTCGGCTCGTCGCTGGCGCTGGAAGCAGCCTTCGAAGCGATCGGAGGCGCTCCCAACGCCGCCACCGACACCGAATCCACCTGTTACTATTCACGCATTCATCCCGACCATGTCAAACACGGCATGGAAATCTTTGCCTCGATGATCCTGCGTCCGCTACTGGCGGGCATCGATATTGAGAAACGCATCATCGCCGAAGAAGCCAGGGAAGACCTGAATGAACTGGGAGAAGAGGTCAATCCCGATACAATTGTCAGCCGGATGCTCTGGCCGCGTCATCCACTGGGTATGCCAACCATCGGCTCGCTGGAGAGCATCGCCGCCATAGACCGGGCAGACCTGGAAAGCCACCTGCGGAGCTTTTATGTTCCTGAAGCAGCCGTATTGACCGTCTCCGGTCCGGTGCGTGGGCACGAAATATTCGCAGCGGCCCAGGATTCCTTCGGCTGCTGGCATGGAAACCATCCGCCAGCGACACGTCTGGTGACAGAACAGCAACGGCCGCGCGCCCCCCGGATTCGCTGCGTGTACGATTCCGACAGCCAGATGAACCTGCAGATCGCTTTTCTTGGTATGGCGCGCGATGACAGCCGCTTCATGGCCCTGCGCTTTTTACGGCGCATTCTGGCTGGCGGCGGCAGTTCCCGGTTGTATCTTCGTCTGCGTGAGGAATTGGGGATCATCTATTCGGTCGAAGGGTCCATCGGAGCTTACGACGAAACCGGTTGTCTGGCCTTCGACCTGTCCACCTCTCCCGAAACCCTGATCCAGGCGGTAGACGCAACCATGACGGAGTTGTTGAAGATCGCCCGGAACCCGGTGCCGGAGGTGGAGTTGGAGCGGGTGCGGCATTCCTATATCTTTGATCTCGACTACAGCCGGGATTCGGCATACGAAATGGGAGGACGCTACGGCTGGGGTGAACTGATGGGGGTTGTTCGGA
>JAURXC010000208.1 GCA_030654645.1 Deltaproteobacteria bacterium
CCACCAGCGATGCGACAACCACTTTCCAAAGCAGGGAATAATCGATTCCGGTCTCGTATTTCACGCCGACCCAGCGGTTGTAGATGGCGGTATGTTCGCTCACCGGTATCGACTGCAACGCTTTGTCCAGAATCGAAGCCAGCAGCGGTTTATCCTTGGCCACCCCGATCTGCAGGACCGACCGGCTATTTTCCAACCGCCCCATCAGCCGCAGGTTATTGAGGAGATCTTCCTCGATGACATGTATCACCACCGCGCGGTTACCGGCATAGGCATCGGCCTCGCCCCGCGAAACGGCATCCAGCGCTTCGGAGGTGGAGTTATATTCGCGAATGGCGACAGTCGGATAGTTCTTGCTGAAATGGGTGACATTGTAAAAGCCCCGTTCCAGTGCGACCGTCCTGCCGGCAAGATCGGCTTCCGAGGCAAAAAAAGGACCCGATTTGCGCCCAACCAGGACGTGCGGAATGCTGATATAGGGCCTGGTGAAGATGAACAGTGACTCCCTTTCAGGTCGGTTGGTGAGGTCCATCATCGCGTCCAGACGGCCGGCCAGCACCAGGTCGTAGTTATCCTTGAAGCGTCCCGGTTGAACCAGAAGCACTCCGCCCAGCTGCCTGTTGATCGCTTCGATGTAATCGATTCCCAGCCCCTGCGCTTCCCCACCCTTGGTGGTGAAACTGAACGGCGCCCAGTTGTCCATCACTCCGACGCGAATTTTGGGGTGACTTGCCAGCCATTGCTGCTCCTGATCGGTAAGTTCAAGCTTTTGGCCAAGAGCCGGGACGGAAGCAAGCAAGCTGACCAAGATCGCCAGCAGTACCGGATATATGCGCCATATCATGTTATCGGGTTTCCTTTGTGGTCGTACGGCCTGTCAACCTTGATGATGGCCTCTTTCAATACCGACAGCTTGTACGGTTTCTGGATGAAACCGGCCAGCCCCTTGCCGACGAACTTCTGGGTCACTTCCTGCTCGTTGTAGCCGCTGCTCATGATCACCTTCACGTCCGGTTTCAGGCGCCGCATTTCACGGAAGCACTGCTCGCCGTCCATGTGTGGCATGGTCAGGTCCAGAATCACGAAGCTGATGTCGCTTCTCTCCCTGAATATTTCCAGAGCATCACGGCCATCGTTGGCGGTTACGACTTCGAAACCCAGTTCCCTAAGCATCTCGCCGCCGATACCGCGCACCGTCTCCTCGTCATCCACCAGCAACACCGTGCCACTGCCGCGCCAGTCACCCTGCGCCGCAACGCCGTTGAAAAGTTCGACCGGCCTGTCGCTGGCCGGCAGCAGAATCTTGAAGCTGCTTCCCCTGCCCGGCTCGCTGTAGACCTTGATCGCGCCGCGATGCCCGCGCACGATCCCCAGCACCGCCGCCATTCCCAGGCCGCGGCCGGTGAACTTGGTGGTAAAGAAAGGGTCGAACAGCTTGGCCATGGTTTCCTTGTCCATGCCGCAACCGCTGTCGGCTATCTCCAGGTAGACGTACAAACCGTCCGAAAGGTTCTCATCCAGCCAGACATCTTTAAGGTAACTGCTGTCGCAGTCCATGCAGCCGGTGGTAACCGCAATCACGCCGCTCTTATCGCCGATCGCCTCGGAGGCGTTGATCACCAGGTTCATGATGATCTGGCGCATCTGGGTAGCGTCAGCTTCCACCGAAGGAAGATTCCGGGTCAGATTGAAGCGCAGTATGGCTTTCTTGGAAATCGACACCTCCAGCATGTGCAGCATCTCTTCCAACAGTCGGTTCATGTCCAGGTTCTCGACCACAAAACGCCCCTTGCCGGAATAGGCCAGCATCTGCTTGGACAGGTCGGCGGCCTGGGAGGCGGCCTGTTCGATGCGGCGCAGATTCTCCACCGCCGGCGACTCCCGGTTGATCCGCATCAGCGCCAGGTCGGCGTTGCCGATGATCGAAGTCAGGATATTGTTGAAGTCATGGGCAATACCTCCCGCCAGCACCCCCAGGCTCTCCAGTTTCTGGGTGTGCAGCAATTGCCGTTCGAGCCGGTCGCGCTCAGCTTCGGCACTCTTCATTTCGCTGATATCGCGGTGAATCGCCAGGATCATCTGGCGCCCCGCAAGTTCCAGCAGTTTCAGGGTGATCAACATGCTGAGAGTTGCGCCGGTCCTGGTGCGGTGAACGGATTCGAAACCGGCGGTCCCTTCCCGGCGCATAGTCTCCACTCTTGATGCGATTTCCGAGGTGTTCAGGGAAACTTCCAGGTCAGTTACGGTCAGGGAGCTGAATTCGTCACGGGAATATCCGAGCATTGCATGGGCGGCGGTATTGAACTGCACCGGACTTAGATCCGGCACGCTCCAGAGCACGATCCCATCCGGTGACTGATCAAATAGTGTTCGGTAGAGAGTTTCCGAATCCTGCAGACGGCGGTGGGCCTCGGCCAGAAGTGAATAGTTTGAGATTTCGTTGTCCAGCATCAGTCCGGCATAAACGAAAAAGGGTTGAAGATCATCAATGATGCCCTGATCGGTGAGTTGCATCCCTTCCATGCAGACCGCGCCGACTTTGCGGTCATGGGATAACAGCGGGAATATCCAGTTTTCAACCGCTATTGAGCCACTTCCGCCGGGATAGGACACCTGCATCAGCGGATCATGGACCCGCAGCGCTTCGCCGCCGGCAAGCGCCTTGACCACATCCGGGTTGTCCGGTTCCAGCAGCCGGCGGGTAGCACCGTAGATGTCCCGAAACTGCCAGCAACCGTCCAGCCGGTAGAAGATCGAGATATTGGCGGCCCCGATGGTCTGCATCAGGATATTGAGGATATGTTCCACCATGTTGTCGAGACCGGCGACCGGGCTGAGGCTGATCAACAGGCGATTGATCAGTTCCAGGCGGGATTTGCTCCTGGCCAGTTCGGCCAACCGGCCGGTGAGCTCTTCAACCGTTGCGCCACGGTTCATTTCGGAAATATTACTCATCGGCCAGTATCCCCCGATTGTTTTAGTGTTGCCGCCAGGTTTGCTTCCAGGTTTTCCAGACCCACGTCTACCCAGCGCAATTCCAGGGATGTCATGGCACTGACTTGTTCGGCTTCGGCGCTGAAATCGCCGGAACAGGGGGTGCGGATCGCCAGCAGGTATTTGTGAGCACTTCTGAAAATGCTGCGCATGATCTCCGGATCGCCCGGCATCACGGAGCCGACGATCTCTTTCCAGTGCAGAGCCCACTCCTCGAACAGGAAAAATGCGCCCTGCTCCAGCTCACGGCAGAAACGTTCGTGCCCCAGGTAAATATCGACGCAGTTCTGCCCCGTTGTCCGGATTACGCCGACTTTGTCCAGCATCTGGTCCATGCAGGGGTGGCAGGCACCGTAGAATACCAGCGCGACCTGCCCGTCATGCCGGTTCAGGCACTTTTGCAGGCTGTTCCGCAGCCGGTCGAAATCCACATGCAGCCCGGAGGGGAGGAAGGCGGCGTCCAGCCGCCAGCCATTCTTTTCCAGCAGGAAGCGGATCTCCTTCCGCAGGATGCCGCAACCGACAAGGTAGCGTTCACCGGTCACAGGCATGCTCCCGCTTCGGCATGATGGCCATGGCGGATGGTGGCAGCCACCAGCGCCCGGATGTTTTCCTCGGGTATGCCGCATGGCATCATCAATGTGCCGAAGATGAAGCCGCCGGCCCGCTTTCCGGCCAGCATGATCTTTTCCACCTCGCGGTCGATCTCGTCTGGGGACCAGTCGATCAGGCGGATGTCGTTGATCGTCCCGGCTATCAAGGCCTGCGGCCCCAGCAGTGATCTGGCTTCGGTGATGTCGTCGTAGGGATTCAGGTAATAGGCGCCGATGCCGACATGCTCCCGGATATCGGCCAGGATCGGGTTGATCCGCCCGCCGCCGTTGAAGAAGATCACGCCGGCCGGCCCGTGGGCTTCAAGGTCCCGGAGGATCCAGGGCAATGCCAGTTCACGGAACTTCCTGAGCTGGATAAAAGTGGCCGAGGCCAGCGGGTCCACATAGACGATCAGGTCGGCTCCCGCCTCGCGCAGCGCCGCAATCTGCCGTGAGCAGAACAACGAGCAGGTTTCAAGCAGTTCGTCCCGCAGTGCGGGATCACCGTTGATGAAGAGATCCAGCCAAGGTCCGACACCCATCAGCATCGCCGGAAGTGAAAATGACGCGGTAACGACCCCCAACACCGGAAAGCGCCCCCGCGCCCCCTTTTTCAGAATGCCGATGCATGAGGTCAACTCCCGGAAACGGGGATGCTCGTTCAGCTCGTCGGGCACATGTAGACTTTTGATATCCCGCGGCGTGTTGATTACCAGATGGCCGACATTGGGGGGGCCGTCATCGGCGTAGATGATGTTCCTGCATCCCAGCACCTCCGCTTCCAGCGCCGAGTAGAACATGCCGGCCAGCGTGTCGTAACCGTATTTCTCCCGCATGCGCAGCTGCCCTTCGGCCACATGCTCGCCGCGCGCATAGTATTCGCGAATCGACAACCCCAGCTCCCGCGCGCCCTGGTCGAGCAAGTTGCAGACAATCGGCACCCTGTCCGGGGTCCGGCCGCTCATCAGCGCTCCGAAGCGCTCCATGCCGGTCATCATGACCGCACCTCACACACCAGACTGGCAACGATCTCAGGCGCCTGGGCAGCGGTGTCGCCCCAGGCATCGGCCCCAACCTCAAGGTAAAGGTTTTCATGGAAGCGATACGGCGCGCCGCCGACGATAATGCGCAGACGATCCTCCACTCCACGCTCCCGCAACAGCTGCCGGACCCGCTTCGGCCCGCGCTCTCCGGTGGCGGTATGGACCATCATCGAAGATATGGCGATCACGTCGGCTCCGACTGCCAGAGCCTGGTCGACAAACGTTTCCGGGGCCACGTTGATTCCCAGGTCGGTGACCTGGAACATGCGCGCCTTAAGGCAGCCGATAACTATTTTCTTGCCCAGGCCATGGAAGTCGCCATGGCTCGTGCCGATAACCACGTGTCCACGTACTTCGGGAACAGCTGCAAACAGGGGGATCAGGCGGTCGGTCACCTCTTCGGCGATCTGTGAGGCCAGGAAATGCTGGGAGAGCGTGACCAGATTATCGGAGATCATTCCGCCGATCATCTGTTCCATGCCCGGAATGATCACCTCGAATACCACCTGCTCGGGAGTCAGACCGCCATCAAGCGCTTCCTGGACGATCCGCAACGCAGCGGCCTTGTCGGTGTCAAACAGCGCGGTAAGATAGGAGTCCAGTATCTGCTTATCAATGCCTTCGCTCATGACGGTACCTCCTGTGGTGGATGGCCATGTAGTGATGCAACAGGAAACGAACCGCGCCGGCTGGCAGGTTCAACCTACCCTGTGTTGGATTCGAAACAGTGTGCTAAATTTTCATTATACTTGATTGCCACTCTAACTCAAGGCGTTACTGCCTGTTCTGACGCCTGATCAAAATAAAAAAGGGCGCCCTTTTTACGGGGAGCCCTTTTCAATTCTTTCATGTTTGAGAGAAAGTCCAATGAGTGATCGTAATGGGCATTGAGCCTTATAAAACAGTTGGTCGCAGTTTTTAGGTTCAATCATCACTCCCCCGCATCCCGCAGCAGCTCCATCAGATCCTCCGCCGAAACCCGCGCCGACGTCTCCGTCCCCTCCAGCAGTGAATCGGCCAGATCGCGCTTCTGGTGGTGCAGGGCGACGATCTTCTCTTCGATGGTGTTGGCCGCCACCAGGCGGTAGACCGTGACCGGACGGTTCTGGCCGATGCGGTGGGCGCGGTCCGAGGCCTGGTCCTCCACGGCCGGATTCCACCAGGGGTCCATGTGGATGACGTAATCGGCGGCGGTCAGGTTGAGGCCGACTCCCCCCGCCTTGAGGCTGATCAGGAACAGTTCCCCATCACCGGACTGGAAGGCCGCCACCCGGACCTGGCGATCTTTCTGCGGAGTCGAGCCGTCCAGGTACTGATAGGCGATCCCGGCATTATCCAGGTCACGGCGCAGGATCGAGAGGTGATCGACGAACTGGCTGAACACCAGCGCCCGGTGCCCACCTTCGC
>JAURXC010000028.1 GCA_030654645.1 Deltaproteobacteria bacterium
GGTGATCAGGGGGGCGGAAAACAAGGGTGCACGGGAGTTGAGCGCCGAGGCCGCTCGTCTGGCGGCCAGGGCGCGCTCCGGCAGCATCAGCGAAATCGAAATTTCGGGCGGCACCTTCAGCGTATCAAATCTGGGCATGCACGGTGTCAGCTCTTTCGCCTCGATCATCATGCCGGCCCAGGCCAGTATTCTGGCGGTGGGCGCGGTTGCCGACCGTGCAGTGGTTCGCAACGGGAACCTGGAGATCGGACGCCTGATGACCGCTACACTCTCCTGCGATCACCGCATCATTGACGGCGTCTACGCGGCCGGATTCCTGAACGAGTTCAAACGATTGCTGGAAAACCCGAACGAGCTGCCGGCCTGAAAGGAGATTGCCATGAAAATATTCATCAGCGGCGGAACCGGTTTTGTTGGCGGTCACCTGGTCCGGGAGTTGACCGGCAGGGGGCACCAGCTGCGCATACTGACCCACAGTAAACGCCCCGCTACCGAAGGGGTGGAACAGGTCGCGGGAGATGTGACCCGGCCGGAGACCTTCGAACAGGCCGCCGAGGGCTGCGATGCGGTGATCAACCTGGTCGGAATCATCCGCGAGTTCCCCTTCAGGGATGTCACTTTCAAGAAACTGCATGTCCAGGCGACCACAAACATGCTGGAGGCTGCCCGCAAGTGCGGTGTCAGTCGCTATCTGCAGATGTCCGCCCTGGGAACCCGCTCCGGCGCCGTCTCCGGCTATCACAGGAGCAAATGGCAGGCCGAGGAACTGGTGCGCGCTTCCGGCCTGGATTGGACCATCTTTCGCCCGTCCCTGATCTTCGGCCCGAAAGATGCCTTTATCAACATGCTGGCGGCACAGCTGCGCATGGCGCCGGTGATGCCGGTGATCGGCAACGGAACCTATCGACTGCAGCCGATCCATGCCGATGATGTGGCGCGCTGCTTTGCCATGGCGCTGGAAATGCCCGCCACGATTGGCCAGGTCTATGAACTGTGCGGCAATGACCGCATGAGCTACGAAGAACTGCTGGATACGATCGCCGTTGCCATGGGTCGCTCGAAGCCGCTCAAGCCCCATGCGCCTTTGGGTCTAATGAAGCTGATTATTCCGGTGATGCAGAATATTCCGCAATTTCCGATCACGATGGATCAGTTGCAGATGCTGCTGGAGGAGAGCATCTGTGACGGAGCCTGGAAGCTGGAATTCGGCTTTGAACCGCGGGGATTCAGCGAGGGGATCGGCGAGTATCTGCGCAAAACTTGACCAAAGACTCTTAGTGTTGTATAAGGTACGCCATGAACGTACCGTTTTTCAACACGATAGGGATGTTTGTTGTTTCTGCTGCCGTTATGCTGGCAGCGGCGACAGCCAGTGCCGGTGAGATATCCGCCACTGGTGAGCCCCAGTTGAAGGAGCTCTCCGCACACACGGCTTCCGTCCTGGAAGAGTTGCTCCTGAAGAGCAGTACCTTCGAATCCGTGGATGCTTTTGCCTCCTACTACGCCAGCCGTTTCGAAGGGCGTCGCACCACCTCCGGACACCGTTACAATCCCGACAAACTGACGGCTGCGCACGCCAGCCTGCCGATGGGTACGGTCGTGAGGGTGCTTAATCCGGCCACCAAGCAGGAAGTTCATGTAACCATCAACGATCGCTGCGCTTCAAAGCCATTCCACTTCATCGACCTTTCCCGCGCCGCAGCCAAAAAGATCGGCCTGTGGGGTAAGGGCAAGATCAAGGTGGTGATCTATCCGCTGTTGGAAGAGCGTTTGGAAGAACCGGCTTAGTGTCACGTAACATCTATGCTTTCCACCAAACCCCTCTAAATCTCCCCTTAACAGGGGAGACTTCAAGGCTTCCCCCCTGATAAGGGGGGACTGAGGGGGGTTGGTTTTAGATGTTGCATGGTATTAGAAGCAAATTGTTACAATATATAACGCACAAAGGCCGCTGTCCCGATCTGTCCGGGAAGCGGCCTTTTAGTTTATGTTCTGATGCCGGACTATGCCGCCGCGTCGAACAGTATCGTGAAACAGGTGCCCACGTCCGCCCGGCTGGCAACTTCAATTCTGCCGCCATCCTGTTCCACCAGTGTCCTGGTCACGAACAGCCCCAGTCCGGTTCCCTCGCCAGGTTTTTTAGTTGTGAAATATGGTTCGAATATCTTTGATACCGTCGTTTCAGTCATGCCGGGGCCGCTATCGGTGATTTTTATGCAGACTCTGTTGTCGGGTGGGGCGGATGTTTCTACCAGCAGGGTTCCACCGTCGGTTTCCATCGCCTGGAGGGCGTTCATAATGATGTTGAGCAGGATCTGCTTGAGAGAGTTGTTGTTGATGCCGATCATCGGCAGGGTGTGGTCCAGCCGTCTGGAAACGGTCACCCCGCGCTGGGCGGCCTCAAACTTGATGAACTCAAGTACGAAATCAATTGTAAGGTTGACATCGGATTCGCCGCCGATATCGTCATGGCTGCTGAAATTGAGCAGGCCGCGGGTCAGTTGCGAGAGCCGATGCGCTTCGGAATTGATTCGCCCGACCATCTCGCGCACAAACTCCGGGACCTCATCCTCCCGCAGGATCATCTGTGCCGCTGATGTTATCACGGACAGCGGGGCGTTCAGTTCATGCACGACACCTGCAGAGATCCGTCCAAGTTCGGCCATCTTCTCGTTATAGGCCATTTGCCGGAACAGTTCATTGCTGATAGCGCCGCTGCTATGCGTGTCTGCCGGGGTGGTCATACTTGCTCCAGATGGTTAATGCTCGATTTACGGAAAGAAGCCGCCCACAATCGGGCGGCTTCCTGTGGTTTGATGACTGGTAAGACTATTGTTACATGTTGTAGCCGGACTCCGAATGCTGGGTCTGGTCGAGGCCCATGATCTCGTCTTCCTTCTCGACGCGCAGGCCGATGGTCTTGTCCAGTACGAATGTGATGATCAGCGTTACAACTACGGCGTAGGCGCCGGCGGCTACAACGGCGATCAACTGGGTCATCAGCTGTTTGGCGTTGCCGGCCAGCAGGCCGGTGGCGCCGACGGTTGCAAAAACACCTGTCATGATGGCGCCGAAGGTACCGCCGATGCCGTGTACGCCGAAAGCGTCCAGGGAGTCGTCATACTTCAGCTTGGCCTTGATCAGGATGCCTCCGTAGCAGACCAGGCCGGCGGCAACACCCATGATCAGCGCCGCGCCGGGCTGTACGAAACCGGCAGCGGGGGTGATCACGACCAGACCGGCCACGACGCCGGAGCCGAAGCCAAGGGCGGAGGGCTTGCCGGAGTGAATCCATTCAGCGATCATCCAGGAGAGGCCGGCAGCGGCCGGTGCTATCATGGTGGTGGTAAAGGCCAGGCCAGCCAGGCCGCCGGCAGCGTCGGAGGTATTGACACCAACGATGGCGGAGCCTGCGTTGAAGCCGAACCAGCCGAACCAGAGCAGACCTACGCCCAGGAGGGTCAACGGCAGGTTGTGCGGAGCCATGCGCTCGGTCGGATAACCGTGACGCTTGCCCAGGAAGGCCAGGAATACCAGGGCCGAGATACCGGACGAGAGATGTACGACCGTGCCGCCGGCGAAGTCCAACGCGCCCTTCTTGAACAGCCAGCCTTCGGTCATCCAGACCCAGTGGGCCAGGGGATCGTAGACCAGTGTGGTCCAGAGCAGCACGAATACGCAGTAGGCGGAGAATTTGACGCGCTCGGCCATTGCCCCGGAAATCAACGCCACGGTGATCATGGCGAACATGGCCTGGTACATGGCAAAAACCAGCTCAGGGATGGCGCCTGGTTCCTTGGTATAGTTCTGGAACAGGGTCCATTCGACCGTGCCGGATGCGGCATCTTTCATCACGATCAGGCCGTTCAGCATCACCTTGCTGAAGTTGCCGATCAGTCCCATGCCGTTCAGGTCGGGAGCAAAGGACAGCGAGTAGCCGATCACGACCCACTGCACGCCGACAATGCCCATAGCTACGAAGGAGTGCATCATCGTGGAGAGGACGTTTTTCTGGCGGACCATGCCGCCGTAGAACAGGGCCAGGCCGGGGATCATCAGTAGTACCAGCGCGGACGAGACCAGCATCCAGGCGGTGTCGCCGGTGTTGAGCACCGGTTTGACATCCGGAGGTGTTGCCGGTGCGGCTTCAGCAGGAGCGGCCGCTTCCGGTGCGGGTGTTGCGGCAGCCGTGGCTGCCGCGGGGGTGGCTTCAGCTGCCGAGACAGTCGGAGCAGCGTCTTTTTTCTCTTCGGCCATGGCTGCGATCGGAGCCAGTCCGGCCATGACAACCAGCATTATTGATGCAAGGTATAGTTTCAGTTTCATGGGTATCCTCCCGATGGTTATCACGTCTTTATCAGATCGCGTCGGAGCCTTTTTCGCCGGTCCTGATGCGGACCGCTTCTTCCAATGGTATGATGAATATCTTGCCGTCACCGATCCGGCCGGTTTTGGCTATGTTCTGGATGGTTTCCACAACCTTGCTCACCAGTTCATCACTTACTGCAATCTCCATCTTTATCTTGGGGATGAAATCTACGACATATTCAGCGCCGCGGTACAGTTCGGTATGCCCTTTCTGGCGTCCAAAACCTTTTACTTCGCTTACCGTGATGCCTTCTATGCCGATTTCATTCAGCGCATCTTTTACCTCGTCAAGTTTGAAGGGTTTTATTATCGCTTCGATCAGTTTCATTGCGTCCGCCTCCTTTCCTGCTTATATGGTTTAGCTCCTTGAAAAAGACGGGAGCGGGAGGCACCCCGCCCCCGGATTGAAGGAGGGACAGCCTAGAAGTTAATGTCAAGTTGAGTGGTGAAGGTAGGTTTGCCCCCGGTAAGTGTTTCCTGGGCCGGATTGTAAACGTTCACGCCTACCAGAAGAGAAGTGTTCTTGGAAAATGCCCACGAACCGCCAACTGAAACAGCTCCGTTGTAATTTCTGCCGCCCATGTAATCGACTGCCAGCCAGAGCTTGTCTGAAATTTCAGGCATGCTGCGATCCCATGAGGCCAGCAGGCCGTTGTTGATCTTTTCGCCAAGCTGTTTTTCTGCTCCGTTGTAGCCACCGAGAGATATGCGGCCAATTATTGGAAATGTTTTGGCAACCACACCGTAGGCAATATTTTGCATTGTATTACCGGATACGCCACGGTCGAAAGTACCGATGTTGTACATACCTGCCGCAATGGCCGGCATTCCTTTTATTCCAAAGGCATCTTCAGGAATACCTGCCTTGAAGTTGAACATGATGGGGTGCTTTGCCTGATTGCTGCTTCCTCCGAGGTTATCGGTAAGATAATCGACGCCAAGTTCCAGCTTGAAGTTTTCAAGAGGGAGCACGCCGACGGTAACGCCCAGGTCATAATAGTTTGGACCTGCATTGGCAGCATCGGAAAAACGAATATAGTTGTCTACGCCTATGTTTACTTCTTTGAAGCCCTTTACATCCGTGGAAGGAATCCAGATCTGAGTTGAAGGGGTTGCCATTGCTACGCCGCTTGCCAGGGCCAGTACTGCACAGGTTGCTGCCAGAATTCTTCCGAGTTTCATCTTTCCTCTCCTTTTCATCGTTGATTTTGAACGGTGATCGGATGAAAGCTTCCTTGGTCTCATCGCTGCACGTTCTGTAGAGTATTTTTTGTTGTTGGCCACAACAACTACACCGTAAGAGCTGTACATCCTATTGATCCTGATTTAGCATAGAGCATGCCATTATTTGAAATGCTAATGAATACGATATGATACGCTGTTTTGATTCGATTTTTAACACTGATGGGGGGGCGCAGTCACTTGTGGAGATTATATTTTAGGCAGGCGATACGGCTCACATGTCATGCAATCAGGCGTGACAGCTGTGATAACCATATAAGACCATTGAGAGAATTGTGCTGCTAAAAAAACATGCAGACTCGGAATCTCATTTGACGGCGGGCTGCTTTTTCAGGTAGTTTGGTGCTCTAATTATATGTTTCAGGGAGGTACTGTCATGCAAACAGCTGCAAAAGTCAGTGAAGTTCCGAACTTCGGCAAAAAGGTTGTATCCGTTTCCGGCCGCGAAATTCTGCTGATCAACATCAAGGGGACTGTTTATGCGGTTGAGAACGAATGTCCCCACCAGGGAAGTCCGTTGGGTGCCGCCGTGGTCAAGGATGGCCACATATCATGTCCAAGGCATGGTTACCGTTTCAATCTGATCGACGGCAAATGTGCCGATCATCCCGAATTTGTTCTGGCAACATTTCCGGTCCAGCTTAATGGTGACGAGATCCTGGTCGATCTGGGCTGAGTCTTGGACCATCTCCTGATAGCAATCTTTGTCGTGAGCTGCTGCCTGCTCTCTCTGGCGGCGGCCGGCCATGCACTGCTCTTCAAGCGCGATTCCCGTTCGGCGCTGGTCTGGACAAGTTTGAGTCTGGCACTTCCGCTGGTCGGGCCGTTTTTGTACTGGTGCCTGGGGATCAACCGTATATCTCGGCGAGCCCGCAACTGGCAGGAGAGTGGCCGTCGTATCAGCGGCACTGAAATTTATCCGTTGGAGGAACAGCGTGGAGCAGTTGTGCCGCTTCCGGCGGCGGCCGCGCATCTGCGCGATCTCTGTGTCCTGGCCGATCGGGTCGTTGCCACTCCGTTGCGAGACGGAAATCGTATCCTGCTGCTGGAAAACGGCGACAATGCCTATCCGGCCATGCTGGTGGCCATCCGGCGCGCGCAGGAAAGCATCAATCTCTCCAGCTATATTTTTGATGCTGACGGAATCGGCGGCGAGTTTGTCGAGCAACTCAAGGCGGCGGCAGAGCGCGGAGTAGAGGTGCGGGTCATTATCGATGCTCTTGGCGAGAAATACAGCCGTATTTCACCCACCAGGGCTTTTCGTGATTCACGGGTGTGTCTGGCCCGCTACCTGCCGCTTAGACACGGCGCCTACATCAACCTTCGCAACCACCGCAAGCTGCTGATCATCGATGGCCGGGAAGCGTTCACCGGAGGGATGAACATTCGCGGACGGCACATGCTTTCAGAAGCCAAGCCGGGCCAGGCAACGCTGGATATACACTTTTCCGTGCTGGGACCGGTGGTGGCGGACCTTCAGCGCTCATTCCTGGAAGACTGGTTCTTTGTCACCGGCGAAAGACTCGACGCTCCGCTCTTCTTTCCAGCCATTGAGCCGGTCGGAAACGCGTTAGTCCGCTGTATCAGCGACGGTCCTGACAAGGAGTTCCGCAAGCTCGAGCAGATCATCATGGGCGCCCTGTCCTGTTCGGCGCGTTCCGTCAGTATCATGACCCCATATTTCATCCCCGAACGTTCGATGATCTCTGCGCTGATAACAGCCTCTCTCAGGGGCGTGAATGTTCGTGTGGTTCTGCCGGGGCACAACAACCTCCCCTTTGTGCAGTGGGCTACTCAGGCGCTGTTGTGGGAGCTTCTGGCCAGCGGGGTCAAGGTCTATTATCTGCCTCCTCCCTTTGTGCACAGCAAGCTTATGCTGGTGGACGAAATCTGGTCAATGATCGGTTCCGCCAACCTCGATACCCGCAGCCTGCGACTCAATTTTGAACTCAACCTGAGTGTGTTCGACCAGGAATTTGCCGTCTGCATCAAACGGCACTTCGAGAAGGCCGTGCTGCGAGCACGGGAGATATCGCTGGAGGAGATTGAAAATCGGCCGTTGTCGACCAAGCTGAGAGACGGCTTTTTCCACCTTTTTTCTCCGTACTTATAATAATAGCTGTCACTCCTGTTTACTTAAAATCAATGTCAGGAGTGCCGTGATGACTAAGAACTTGGGTTATTCTCATTTTGTGGTAATCACTTCAAGATGGGGTTCAGATGGTATCAGCCTGATATTAAAATTGTCTTCCTTCGTGATATAGCCTAATGTGCAAAATGCCAGTTCTGTAACTAACTAAAAAATATTTACAAATATCTTTCGGCAGGTCCGTGATGCGACAACACCATGTTTTTATGACTACTACAAGATGCTCCGGGTTGCCGCACAAAAAAGCGCCAGTTTTCTGCAATACTGCATGCATGGTACTTATGATCATCGTTTTTTTTGCAGTGGGTACTTCAAAAGCTTTCTCTGCTGAACCGCTCCGGGTTTCGGTATCACAGTCTCCCCTGTCGCTTCCGTTTTTTGTTGCCGAAAGCCAGGGATATTTTACCGCAGAGGGAGTGAAGATAAAAATTACTGAAGTCATTGGTGGCCACCGGACATTTCAGAATCTGATGGATGGAATAGCTGATCTTGCCACCTCGTCCGAAGCTGTGGTGATGTTCAATAGTTTCCAGTACAAGGACTTTGCCCTCCTCGCAACGTTTGTCAGCAGTGATGATGATGTCAAGATTGTTGTTCGCTCGGACAATAGTATTATGCAGCCCCAACAACTTGCCGGTAAACGTATCGGAACGGTGGTCGGGTCTGCCAGCCATTATTTTCTCGAAACATACCTGGTGACTCACGGCGTTAACCCAAAGACGGTACAGGAGCGGAATTTGCAACCGGAGGCTATGGCTGAAGCCTTGAGAAAAGGAGAAGTTGATGCCATTGCCATCTGGGAACCATTTCCCTACAAGATCCTGACAACGGTACCCGGTTCCAGAATTCTTCCCAAATCAGGTGGCTACCGTTTGACATTCAACCTGATCGTTCACAAAAAGTTCATCAGCACACGTGACGATGAACTGGTGAAGCTGCTGCGTGCCCTGAATAGAGCGGAAGAGTTTATCAATGCCCAGCCAGCCGGGGCACAGGCCATTTTGCGCGACAAACTGAAGCTTGACCAACATTTCATCGACTGGATATGGCCCCGCTATAACTATCGCCTGACACTGGATCAGGCACTGCTGATGACCATGGAAGGTGAGGCCCGCTGGGCGCGGCAACGTGGTTTTGCCAAGGGGGAGAGATCTCCCAACTATCTTGATTTTGTGTATTCCGCTCCATTGAGCAGAGCCAACCCCAGAGCCGTAAGTATCGTCAGATAGCCTATGCGCATCAGGAAACTACTACAGATAGCCATGGCTGTTGCAATTATGGCGGTATTCGGCCTTGTTGCAGCAAATCTGAATATCGCCTCCAAGCTGACCAAGATTTCTGCCACACTCGAAAGTGCGCAAACTACGGCGCACGACATTTCCGAATTACTGGTTCTGACCCATGACTTTGCACTGCATGGCGAAGAAAGGGCTGCCCAACAGTGGCTTGCTCGGCACGCCAGGATTACTGCTTCTTTAGATTCAGAGTCAGGTCGCATAGTGTCGCCACCACCTGAAGCTGTTACTCAGGCCAAAATGCTCCCTGGCCTGTTTCAGGATTTGGTCAACGTTACATACAATCAATCAGATATGCAAAGCCAGCAGAAGACTCTCCTGATCAACCAGTTGTTGGCGAACACCCAGGCTATCGCCGACTCAATACACCGATGGGGAGCGGAGACTGCAGCTATCCACAAAAAGATAGAACGGACTTCACACCTTCTCAATAGTGTCGTTCCAATCCTGAGCCTCATTATTGTCTTTGGGCTGACGACCATTGTATTCCAGCGAGTTTTAAAACCACTGTCCACACTTTATCATGCGGTACAGGCAGTAGCCAAAGGAGACCTGTCCGTTCGAAGCGCAACAACAACCAAGGACGAATTTGGCGAGCTGTCGCGCACCTTTGATGCTATGGCAATTGACCTGGTTAGCGAGTTACGGCAGGAAATGATCGAACGAAAACGAGCCGAGGAGGCGCTGACAGAGAGCGAATATTTCTTCAGAGAATCGCAAAAGTCGGCACAAATTGGCTCTTACAAGACAGACCTTATTGCCGGGACATGGGCTTCATCCGAAGTAATGGATACGATCTTTGGCATCGATGCATGCTACAACCGAAATATTCAGGGTTGGCTGGATATTGTCCACCATGAAGACCGGGCGATGATGATGCAATATCTCAATGATGAGGTCATCGGCGGCAGCAAACCTTTCCACAAAGAATACCGTATTCAACGTATCAATGATGGCGAAACACGCTGGGTTCTGGGGTTGGGAGAAGTCAAACACGACGAGACCGGGAAAGTAGTGTCACTGATCGGCACGATCCAGGATATAACTGACCGAAAAGTTATTGAAAATGAACGTGAGGCCCTTGAAACCAAAATGTTACAGGCGCAGAAGCTGGAAAGCCTTGGCGTTATGGCCGGAGGCATAGCCCATGATTTCAACAACATCCTCACCTCCATCATCGGCAATGCGGATCTGGCCCTGATACGAATAGACAAAGAGTCACCGGCCATCGACAACCTGCAACGAATTGCACAATCTGCCACCCGGGCTGCCGATCTGGCCAAACAGATGCTGGCATACTCAGGCAAAGGAAAGTTTGTTGTCGAGGAGATTGACCTCAACAAGCTCCTTGAAGAGATGCTGCATATGCTGGAGGTTTCAATTTCCAAGAAAACGGTGCTCCGGCTGCATCTGACCCCTGCACTACCCACCGTTGCAGCAGATGCGACACAAATCCGCCAAATCGTTATGAACCTTGTTATTAATGCTTCGGAAGCTATTGATGACAAGAGCGGGGTGATTTCCATCACTACCGGCTGTCTGGATTGTGACCGCAGCTATCTCAAAGATGTCTGGCTGGATGAGAACATCACAGAAGGACTGTATGTTTATCTGGAGATTGCCGATACCGGATGTGGTATGGACAGTCACACTGTCAGCAAATTATTCGATCCATTCTTCACCACCAAGTTCACCGGCAGAGGGTTGGGGATGGCAGCAGTACTGGGGATTGTCCGAGGCCATAAGGGAGCCATCAAGGTCTATAGCGAACAGGGGAGCGGGAGTTCGTTCAAGATTCTGCTTCCGGCCAGCAACAGGCCAGCCGAGTCGTACAATGGCACTGCTGTAAATTGATAATGAGGACGCAATGAAACTTTTTAACGTTTTGATCTGCTTCATTTTTTTTATCAATGTTTTGTTGCCCCTCCCAGCGGTTTCCGTGTCGCCGCAAACTGTCCGCATCGCAGCCTTCAACTTGTACCCCACCATTTTCAAAGCCGGGGACGGCACAATTCAAGGCTTCTACGTGGATTTTCTTAAAGAAATCGCAAAAAAGGAAGGCTGG
>JAURXC010000094.1 GCA_030654645.1 Deltaproteobacteria bacterium
GGCAGCGACAGCGCCTTCGGTATCAGCACTGGATCCACTCGATAAAGGCCTTCGTACTCCGCTTAGAATGGCCATTGACCAGAATGGTGATGTATATGTGGCCGATCCGCGTTCTGGCGGAATTGTAGTGCTGGACCAGTATGGAGTCGTTTCAAAGACAATTTCTACCGTCAAAACGGTCAACGCGCTTGCTGTTCTTAATCCGCTTACCAGCAATATTGCCGGTGGCAAAATTTTGGCGGCCTACTCCGATCAGGTGGTCGTGTTCGATCAGGCTGGGGAGGAGATTGCCAAGCTTGGTTCCGGTGCCGGACAGTTCAAAAGAGCTGCCGGCATTGCTGTTGATGCTGCCGGAAAGATCTTTGTAACCGATTCAGGAGCATATTCAGTCAAGTCATTCGATTCAGCCGGCAACTACACAGGTTCATTCGGTGTATATGGGGCGCCTCCCACAACCGGCGTGTTCATGCAGCCGACTGCAATATCGATTGTCTCGGCGGCCGCCGGTCAGCAGGTTGCCGTGGTTGATACGGTTAACGGTAATGTACAGTTCTTTACAACTGAAGGCGTATTTGTAAAAAGCGTCGGAACCAGCGGGACTGCGATGAGTCCGCTGAGTTTCAGCTATCCGGTCGGCTTGGCATTTGAATCGGACCGGATGTATGTATTGGATTCTTATCAGGGGAATGTACAGGTTGTTGACCTGTCCGTTGATCCTCCAAGCTTCCTCAGTTACATCGGAAACTACGGTTTTGGCCCGGGACAGTTGGCGACTCCTAGTGACATGATGTATGACCAGGTAAATCGCAGGCTGCTTGTTTCCAATGGAATGAGCAATATTGTCAGCTTCGGAATAGACGGCGGCTCCAATCCTTTCAACGCCACGCCTCCAGCGCTTACACTCTCTCAATCCGTTGTCTCGGTTGATGTCCCTACAGTAAATATTTCCGGTACGGTTGATGTGGGCTGCACTCTTGCCGCATCGATCAATACCGCTGCCCAGGCTTCGGCAGCCAGCTTCCCATCATCATCGTCATGGTCGATATATGTGTCCGGCCTGGTTCCCGGACTCAACACCGTTTCAGTTACCGCCAAGAACCAATACGGAGCAACGGTTACCAAAACGGTAGCTGTTACATACCTGCCTCCAACAGTGCAGTTGACAGTCGGCGCTTATCCGGCCCTGACAAATCTGGCTTCTGTTACGTTGACCGGAACAACCGAGTCCGGCTCAGCTGTGTCAGTATTTAATTCAGCTACAAACATTACCGGACAGGCCAGCGTTATTGACAACGTATGGATATTTGTCGTGTCTCTCGTTGAGGGTGCAAATCCTGTTTCTATAACTTCCGTAAAAAGCGGAACCGCATCAGCACGGCAGGATATATCGATTGCTCTTGATTCACAGTCCCCGGTTCTCGCGGCATCGCTGCTGAGCGACGGAAGCACAACCGCCAACCAGGTGCTTGGTGTCTCCGGAACAGTGACGGATCAGAATCCGGTGACAGTGACGATCAACGGCAATCCGGTGACACTTGTCAACGGACAGTTCAATACCGCCATAACTTTGAACTTCGGACCGAATACTGTGACTATCGCTGCCGTGGATCCGCTTGGTAATGCATCGTCGGTTGTTAGAACCATAAACTTCGATCCGGCACTTCAGTCAATCGCAGTGCAGTCTCCAGTGGATGGTTCGTTTACAAATGTACAGGATCTTGAGGTTGTAGTATCGGCTCCCGATGCAACCGCTGTTGAAGTCAATGGAGCCCCCGCACTGCCGGGACCGATCGTCGGCCAGTGGACAGCTAGTGTAAAACTTGCAGCCGGTCTCAACACCATACTGGTTGATGCGCTGGATGTTTACAACAGATCTGTGCAGGAAAAACGTACCGTATTTTATGATGGCGTTGCGCCGGTGGTCACAATTGCAACCCCTTCGCAGGATGTTGCTACTAAAGTGCCCGGCTTGACGGTAAAAGGTTTGATCAGTGATAACTCCGAAATTAAGAGCATCAGTGCCACGGCTAACAATGCGGATGTACAGCTGTCGCTGATTAATAACGAGTTCTCAATGTTTGTTGAATTTCCTCAAGAGGGTGTTTACAGCATAGCCGTTACCGTCACTGATACCGCCAACAATAAGTCTACGGCTCTGCGTACTATAATTTACGATGTTACCGCACCTGTGATTACGGTTGATCCGGTTCTGGTTGCCGCTCCAGTCAAGCTCGAAGGTACGGTTGAGGCCGGTGCCACTGTAGTAGTTACCGATGCAGCCGGCGCTTCAGCACCGGTTGTGATGAATGGCGACCGTTGGTCGGCGGACCTGTCGGCAGCTGTTTACGAGTATGCAAGCCTGAGTATCACCGCTACCGACGCTGCCGGAAACTCATCCGCCAAATCGATTGCAGTGCCTGTGCCAGACGGTGATTTGGACGGTGACGGCCTGGTAACTATTCGCGACGCCTTGAAAGTAATCAAGTTGGTAGTTTCCAGCTCACAGCCTTCGGCAAATGACCTGTTGCATGGTGATGTGGGACCGTTGCTGAACGGCAAACGGAATCCGAACGGCAGCCTGGATCTGGTAGACGGAATACTTCTGCTCAGAAAAGCGCTTGGCCAAACTGTCTGGCTTCAGTAATACGTAATTTACATGTCAAAGACATTTTAGAGGTGATGTATATGTTATCAAGAACAATTAACGTCCTTTCGGTTCTTTCAGCGGTAATGCTGACATCAAGCATCGTTTTCGCTTTGCCTGATGCGTCAACCGTAACTGATGTGCGCTACACGGTTCACAACCTGTCGAACAATACCCTGATAACCGACGGATTGGCGGGAGAAGGACGTAACTATGCCGCCAGTTCCTCAGGACAGGCCGACCAGGTATGCGTTTTCTGCCATACTCCTCATAATGCCTCACCATCAAAGCCTTTGTGGAATAAAGCTTATACACCGGGAATTGAAAGCAGTTACCGCTTGTATACCTCTTCCAAGACTCTGACTCCAACCGCCAAGGCTGCTACAATCACCGCAAACAGCGAGTCAATGATCTGTTTGAGCTGCCATGATGGAAAGACCGCAATAAACGTCCTGCATAATTCAAGTTATCGTGACAATACCGATGTTAACGGCGATGCAATTGTCGACATTGATGGCACATTTTCCGGATCAGGCGCTTTTGCTCTCGGCCAGCAGTGGTCCGGTGGTTTTACCAGCTACAACTATCCTAACCTGGGTGCTGAGCGTTCGGCTGACGGTAGCATTCCTACCCTGGCTGCTTCCCTTGCCGGCACCAACCTAACCGATGACCATCCGATCGGTTTTTCTTATACGGCTGCTCAGGCACAGGACGCCGCAGGATTAAAGGCCTCTCCTGATACGGGTATACGTCTGTTCGGTCCGACCAACAGAGTAGAATGTTCAAGCTGCCACAATCCTCACGTGTACTATGGTTCCGGTTTGGCCGGAAGCACCAGGGTGTATTTTGATACTGATATAACAACTCCGCTCGTTGCAACAGCAACCCAGAAAGCAAAAACACCATTTTTAAGTATCTCCAACACCGGCAGTAATCTTTGCAAAGGCTGTCACATTAAATAGTACACATTGAAGATAGCGTACCAGGAGCGAGCCATGAAAAAAAATATCAGCTTCATACTCTTGTCAGTTGCCATGTTGTTGGTGATACCACTCTCGGCAATTGCAATTGTAGCGCCTCACACTAATGTTACCCAAGTGGGTTGCTCCAGCTGTCACAATGCGACAGTGACGGCTTCAACCTCCTTTAATAACATGTGTGTGACCTGCCACAAACCGGGGTCTGCAAACGTAAATATCACTTCGGTATTTTACCAGTCCGATGCAGCCAACATATATAACCGGTTTAACGGTTACTCCGGAGGCGTTGCACCGGCGAAGCTTACGTTTACATCCCATAACTGGGCCGGTTCGGAAGTGGCTCCCCAGGCAGGCGCCAACAGGCCTACCAATCCTAAGATGAATCCGACTACTCTCGGAACCAATCTTTCATGCGCTCGTTGTCACAATGTACACATAGCACGCTCTTCAACTACAAACTCTGCTCCGTTCCTTCGCTCCGTTAACGATAATGACGAAATGTGCCGCGACTGCCACCGTACTCGTGACACTTCAAGTCACCTGCTGGGATCGCACCCGGTCAACTTCAGATACACATCCGCAACTTCCAAGGCCGTTACAAGTCCTGTCGATTATTTCGTTCCCCCCAGAAGCGCCAATCCAGGTAACCCGACCGCAGCCATGAAGCTGGTCAACGGCAAGATCCAGTGCTCTTCCTGTCATTCAACCCATTATGCCGACTCAAACAGTGGAACAGTCGACAGTCGCGGCACTTGGGCAAACCTTTCCTCTTCCCGCGGCATGCTGCTGCGCACCGATACATTCGGCAAGACAGCTGAGGCTTCATCGGTAAATATCTGTACAAACTGCCATAACAGGCCTAACCATCAGGTTTATGCCGGTTCCAAAACCGCTGCTAATCCGGTCCAGTGCGTGGATTGCCATTCCGGCCACGTTGAATACCTGAAGCCGGAAGATGTCGCCCTGGGCGGCGATAATGCCAAACCGAACGTCTACATGCTGCGCCGCTATGTCAACTACTCCGCCGGTGTCAAGCTCGATTCCTACCGTCGCAAGGCGTTCCTGACCAGCACCTCCAGCACCGCGCCTTTAAAGAACGCCGGCGGGAATGCTATCTGCCAGGCTTGTCATAGTTTGCCGTCTTCAGTGCAGGAACACACTACAACATCGAATAAAGATGAATGTACAGCCTGCCATGCTTCCTTGCATGCAACCAAACCGCCAGAAGGGTGTACAAGCTGCCACGGTTCTCCTCCCGAGCACACCGTTGCCGGTAATATCAATTACGGAACAGTGGATAACCCGAACATGTCCAAGGGCTACGCCGTATACAGCTCGCGTCTGGGCGTACCGCAGAAAAGCTACCTGCTTCCAAATGTCGTCTACAAGAACGAGTCCACAGCCGGTCACCCGACCCACTCAGCCGGCAAGCCTTATTCGTTCGGATGTTCGCAGTGCCACAACAAGACTGACGTAACCCACCTCAACCAGGGTTACCAGGATGTTCCTTTTAACGCCGCTGGAACGCTTTCTCCGGCAACCGTCTTCACACCAGGAGCAGGTACATCCACATGTTCCAACATGTACTGCCACAGCTATGGCACGGCAACCTTGACCAAGGCCAAGACCGTATCCTGGGCCGCCGGAGTGCGCGGATCAATCGTCAACGCCGGCAACGGTCGCTGCGTGGCTTGCCACAACGGTGTTAACTTAACCTTCAACAATCTCTCAACCGGATCGCACTTCCGACATGCAAGTAACAATGTTTCTACCGGTAAGCGTATCACATGTAACGTCTGCCATAGCTCAACAGTAAGCGGTAACTCCACCATATCCAGCTATCCTGCTCACGTCAACGGAGCGCGAGACCTTGGCTTCACCGGTATTGCCGCCGGAACATCATGGAACGGCACAACCTGCACCACCTCAGCCTGTCACTCCAACGGCAAGGGTGCTCCCGCGCTGGTCACCGTGACCTGGAGCGACCGCAACAGCGGCAAGTGCGGAACCTGCCACCTGACCGCGGCCAACACCGGCTTCGGCATCATGTCCAGTAATGCACACTTCACCCATATCTCCAGCAGCTATGGTCCCAAACGCAACACCAACGCCACCTGTAACGCCTGCCATGTCTATACCGGTGAATTGACCGATGCCCATGTCAACGGAACTATAGACAAAAACGTTGGCGCAACCTATTGCCTCAACTGCCATTCGCAGTCAACACCGACCTGGACTAACCCGGCCCGTCTCTCCTGCCAGTCCTGCCACAGCGGCATGGGCAACGGCAGCACCGAGGTTGCGGCCAACCGTTCCTGGTCGAATTACAACGCAACCGGCGTCCAGGCCCCCTATAAATCTTACTCAACATTCAATAACCGCGGCCACGGCGCATTCGTTTCGATCGTCTGCAACGACTGCCATAACGCCAACAGCAAGCATATCGATGGCAGCCTGACAGCCACCGGATCGTATCGCGGATCGCGTGTCTTCTCCAATATGTCCGGCCTCGACGCAACCTACAGCGCTGACAAGCTCTGTATCGACTGCCACAACGACGCCGGACACGGCGGCCGCGGTGTAGTAACCGACATCAACAAGATTAACTTCCTGTCTCACGTTTCCGACAGGGCATTGCCTACCATATCGCAGTGTGTAGCCTGCCATGATGTTCACGGAACATCGAATCAAGTCATGCTTAAAAAGACATTCAATGTCTACACCGGCAACGGACGTGGAGCAGCTGTCAAGTCCGTCAACTTCAGCAACATGACAACCGGTTTTGTCAATGCCAGCCGCACCGGTATCTGCCAGGTTTGCCACACCAATACCAAGGTCTATAGAAACTATACCTCCAGAACCGGTATTTATGCGGGAACCGTAACCTTCAGCGGCAGCTGGGGTCACATGGGCAACAACAAGCGTTGTCTGAGCTGTCACAAGCACAATGCGGATGGCTTTGCATTCAAAGTCAGTGGTGGTGGTGCCTGCGACGGTTGCCACGGTTATCCCCCGGCTACCAATGCTCACCAGTCACACATAACTGTCGCGTCCGCCAAACCGGCCGTCGACGGATTTGCCGGCACCACTAACAACACCATGGCTTGTGCGGCATGTCACTTCAACGGCAATCAGGTTACTTTTGATTCCGGCCACACATCAGCGCCAAGCGCCAGTGTCGATGTACAGGATACGTTCAAGTTCAACAGTACCGGCACACTTGACAATACCAACTACAACCCGTCATTCAGCTGTTCGAATGTAAGCTGCCACTTCAAGGCATCGCCAACCTGGAAGTAGGAAGAGGAGCTTTTTGATGACACGGTTCAAATCACCTATAAATGCTCTGTACAAGGAGTTTGTTATGAAATTTCACACCAAACCGGGAGTATGCACAGCCTTTACCTTGTTTATGCTGATGCTGATCCCCTTGGCCCTTCCTGGCAACGCAATTGCGGCCACCGGCACCGTTGCCAGTTGTACCGATTGTCACGGCTATCCTCCGGCCGACTCGGCAACCAGAAACACCGGTACAGGCGCATTTGCCGGCAATCACAGCACGCATTTCAGCGCGAACAATTGCCAGGCATGCCATAACACAGTCACTGCATCTGATTACAGCCATAGTATGAAAACTTCGGTTGCCGGTGTGAACTATATCAATATGACCGGTGTCATTCACAACTCAAGGATGGGCGCGGCCGCCAAGTACAACAAGGGTGTGTCCTTTCCCCAGACCGCTACTCCGACACTATCCAACTGTTCCAACGTGAACTGTCACTTTGAAACCGCTACACCAACATGGGGACAGGCCACAGCCTGGTCGAGCACAAAAACAGCCGGCAATAACGACGCCAACTGTGCACAGTGCCACGCTTCAACCGGTTTGACATCCGGTAACCATGCGAAACATATCACCGCTGGTGGCGGAACCCAAACCGCCTGCGCAAAATGCCACCCAGATTACAATGCCATGGCTGGAACAGCTGCCTTTCAGCATGCTTCCAGCGGCAAAATGCCGATCGCATTGACGTTTGCCGCCGCGCCCAACCTGGGCGGCACATACACTGGCGGACGCACCGGCAGCAATTTCCTGCCGAGTGCCGGAATCAGCGCAACCGGTTCCTGCTCTTCGACATATTGCCACAGCCCGGGTACTCTCAGCAGCGGTTACTCCGCACCCAAGGTTGCGGCAACCTGGGGCAATACACTCACCTGTGCCGGATGTCATGATTCAAACACAGCGACAACTACTCTGACTGCAAAACATCTCAAGCATGTCGGCGGAACCGGTTCAAACTATAATATCAACTGCAGAAAGTGCCATGCAGCTACCGTTTCCAACAGCATGACAATTGCAACCGTTGCAAATCATGTCAACAAGAACGTGGATATTACTTTCCAAAACCTGTCCGGCGCCGTCAGCGGTACTTATCTCGGCGCAGCAACACCTTACACACGCGCAGCAAGCGCAGTGCCGGCAAACGCCTACTGCAGCAACACCTACTGCCACAGCCAGGGTCGTAGCGGCAGCAACTATTCCGCCGCAGTGTACAAAACCATGTCTACTCCGAGCTGGACCGCAGCCTTCGTTCTTCCCAGCGGAGTGCGTGCCTGCAGCGCCTGCCACGGCGGTGATTCCACCAACAACTCGATCCAGCGCCAGATTACATCAGTGGCGCACCGTCGCCACGTGGGTGGAACTGCCTCTTCCATGTACAATATTGGGTGCGCCGTTTGCCACAGCCTGACGGCATCCACGAATACAACCATCAATCAGACCGCCAAGCACGCCAACTTCCAGAAAAATGTCGATATCAGCGCGACATACGGCGGTACCTACACAGCCAACAACACTCTGCCCGGTTCCGCAACAGGAACCTGCGGTTCCGTTGCATGCCACAGCGACGGCAGGGCTACCGGCAAAACCTATGTCGCAGCCCAGGCCTGGAACAACACTCCTCTGACTTGTACATCATGTCACGGCAATGCCACCACGAACGGCAGCGCCGGAACCGCTCTTTCGGGCCGTCATGACAGACATGTCAACAATGCCGCCTACCTCGGCACCAACTTCGGTTGCGTGGATTGCCATTCCGCCGTGGTAAGCAACAACACAACAATCAGCGACCGTACCAGGCATGTCAACACACTGATCAACTATTCCGGCGCCAGGGCTGGCCGCCTTGCATCGTGTACTTCCTTCTACTGCCACAGTAATGGCAAGATCGGCAGTGCGGTGAACAACAACGTGGCTCCTCCGGCCTGGACCACGGCAGCGGCAGCGCTTTCATGCAAAGCATGCCATGGCACCAACAGCGGCGGATTCACCAGCACAGCCGGTGAGCCAAACTATGCCAATACCGGCGCAAATCAGCCGGCATCCAACAGCCACCAGAAACACGTCGGTTCCGTGCTGGCAACGGCACAAACCTCCTGTCAGTATTGTCACCGCCTGACCGCATCCGCAACCGGTACAACGATACTGGCCGGTAGTGTCGATCATATCGACGGCAACATAGACGCGCGCCTCAAACGGCCCAACACGTTCACCAACTTCTCCGGTGCATATAACAAGTCCAACAAGACCTGTTCAGCTACCTATTGCCACGGCGGAGGATCTCCGGTTTGGGGTGCCGCAGCACTGGCCTGCAACAGCTGTCACAGTGCGCTTTCAAGCGACACAGGTTTCAGTAACAATGCCCACAAGATACATGTCGGAACCGCGGTACAGGCTCGTTTCGATGTCATTTCCGGCAATATCAGCTCGGCCGGTGTCTACCGTTTCGGTTGCGCCGCCTGTCACGATCCGAACAATGCAACCGTAGCCCATGCCCAGGGCGCCGTCAGCGCCGTTCAGGCCGGTAATGTCTTCTTCCGCTACACCGCAGCCGGAAAAGGCTCTTTGGCCGCTTATACCGCCAATACAGTTGTTGGTGGTGCCGATAACACGACTTATAACTGGACCACCGGTGCCGGCACCGGCTGTAACAATACCTACTGCCACAGTAACGGCCAGAAAGGCGCCGCTTTTGTCGCGGGTTCGGTCGTCAGCTGGGCTAATACCGCCAGCACCGACTGCGTCAAGTGCCACGGCAACGGAACGACAGGCAACACCCTGTCCGCTCCGCATGACAAGCATGTTAACAATGCAGCCTTCAACCTCTATCTTGGTTGTGCCGACTGTCACATCAAAACTGTCAGCAGCAATACGGTACTGTCCAACCGCAGCAAGCATGTCAACAAACTGATCGATTACTCCGGCGCCAAGGCCGGCAAGTTCCAGACTGTTGCAACGCAGCTCACCTGCGCCAGCGTCTACTGCCACAGCTCCGGTAACCTGAGCGCTCCACTGGCATACCGCAACATGACCGGTGGCAAGCGCTGGGGTGTTGCCACAACGACCCTCGACTGCAAAGGTTGTCACGGTTATGGCTCAGGAGCATTTACCAGCCAGGCTGGTGAACCGAACTATGTCAACGGTGGCGCCGGCACGGCAACCGCCAACTCGCATCAGAAACATGTTCCGCAATCGAGTCCGGCCGCTGCCGCTGCCTCCTGTGTCTACTGTCACTCGAAGACCACATCCAACGGTACTTCGATTATTGCCAGCAGCCAGCACATCAACCAGTTCAACAACTTCACCGCCGGTGGCGGCAAGACCTTCTACAAGGCTGCCAACTCCAGCTGTTCGAACATCAGCTGCCACTACAACAATGCTGTTGCGGTACAGTGGGGAGCCACAAACCTGACCTGCGCATCCTGTCATGGTACCCTCTCCACAGGCGCGCACGCCAAGCACACCGGCGCGTACCTGGCCCGTGGTCTGACCGCGTACCTGAACATGACCGCCAATATTTCTCCTTCATCCGGCGATACCAACGCTACAACACTTGCCAATTACGGTTTCGGCTGCTCGATCTGTCATCCGCTGCTGAATACAAGCCATGCCAACGGAACTGTTGACCTGGAACTTAACACGGTTGCCGGCGGCGGTACCATCAGGAGCAAAACCACTACCTGGACACGCAATGCCACAACCGGTCTCACCACCGACTGTTCCAATGCTTATTGCCACTCAAATGGTAAAGGAACATTCATTGCGACAGGCGCATGGAATACCACCTATACCATCAGCACCCGCTGCACCAAGTGCCATGGCAACTCTCCTAACGATGTTGCACACAATGCACATGATGCAGGTCTTCACTATGATACGTTGTCGCAAAAGACAACAAACGGCCTGATTGCCGCTTCCGGAGCACCCGGTGTAGTTGCCGGTCATGGCGATCCGGCTTACTCGACCACGATCAGCTGTAACATCTGCCACAACGGCACTGTTGCAACCTCCGGCAACAAGTACAAAACCGACTGTCTGGCCTGTCACTCGGGCACCGCTGATACGGCGACAAACGGTGGAGCGATCTACCTCTCCAACCTGAGAAATCATGTTAACGGTTCCGTCAACGTACAGTTCGCTGCGGTAACGATCAAGACCCGCGCTCAGCTCCGTCCGGAATCCTACGGAAACTACACCGGTAACGCCACCACCAACGGCTGGGTACGTAACCTCGGCAACTACAAGACCGGCCTGGCTGCCTACGAGACATCCAAGCGCGCTCTTAACGCCGGAACGGCCGGTTTCGCCGGCGAAACCTGCTCCAACATCGTTTGCCACAACGGGCAGGGCAATAGTAATCCAAGGTGGGTCACCGACAGAGGCGTCGGTTGTCTGCTGTGCCACTCAAAACTGTAACAGGTTGACAGGCGCGATGCTCTAATGTAATTACGAGCATCGCGCCGACTACGATAAACTCACTACACAGACTTTAGATAGAGGTGATGCACCATGGGTAAAATCATAGCAAAAAAAGTTCGCGGCATGAATATGTGGGCCAAGGGGACGTTGATCGTAACTGTCACGTTGCTTGTCAGTATGTTCATGTACCAGGGTTGGTACAAGCCGAAACCGGCACAGGCCGCGATAGCAAATGCCAAGGCCTGGACTCAACTTTATGCAGGTACGGCTTTTCCGACTTCATATACTTTTGATTCTACAACGACTACACCTGGAACCAATCGCGTTATGGTGGTTTCGGTATCGTCAACCCGTACTACATCCGGTGCCCAAACTACAGCCACCGCAACCTATGGCGGTCAGAACATGACCCTGGCGGTTGGAGATGCCGGGTCTACTTCAGTTGCCCACAGTTATCTCTTCTATCTTGATGAAGCTGGTATTGCTGCGGCAGAGGCCGTGTCAAATAAGACCCTGGCTGTATCAATTGTTGGCGGAACAGCCCGCTATAATTATGTGCATGCATCGATATATTCCGGTGTTGATCAAGGTACCGTTTTCAACGGTACAGCACAGCAAAACTCAGGTGCAACAGCCGCCAGTCCTACTTTCAGTCCTGCTCTTACGATAGCAACAGGCGAGCAGGCAATTGAGGTGTATAATACAACACGCGTTGGTGGTACGCCATCTCGTACAATGACTACTCCCGCAGCCGGATGGAGCTCAGCAATAACCGCTACTGCATGGT
>JAURXC010000102.1 GCA_030654645.1 Deltaproteobacteria bacterium
ACGGTACAGGAACCGCCACGCCCTTGCACGGCGCAAAAAGCAACATCAGGCACGATCTCAAGCCCCTCAGCTACAAGAGCCTGCTGCAGGGATTCAGCGGGCTCCCGTTCAACCGCCGGCAAGAGGCGCGGGCCGTGCTCAAGAATCGTCACCTTGCATCCCAGGCGATGGAACATCTGCCCCATTTCAACGGCAATTACTCCGCCACCGATGATTATCAGGGAGGAAGGGAGCTTTTTCATCAGAAGCGCGCTACGGCTGGTCAGATATCCGCTCCCTTCGATCCCCGGAATGGGAGGTATGCGCGGATTGCCTCCCACGGCTACCAGAAACTTCTCACAACCATAGCGCCGATCATTGGTTTCAATGGTTCGGCTGTCCAGGAAATGCGCCGCGCCTTTTACCACTTCCATGCCGGGCACGTCCCGCAACACATCCAGATAGCGTTCCTGGCGCAGGTCGTGGACTATCTGCTCGCGATGGGCGAACAACCTGGCATAATCCACTGGGCCCGATTCACTGGAAGTGACACCCAGTCCCGCTCCCAACCCGGCCTCGTGCCTGAACAGTGCCGCATGGATCAGGGTCTTGCTCGGTATGCAGCCCCAGTTGATGCAGGTTCCACCCATGACACTCTTTTCGAACATCGTCACCCGGGCTCCGTAAGATGCGGCCCTCAATGCAGCGGCAAAGGCGGTTGAGCCGGAACCGAGAATTATCAGGTCAGGTGTTGTGTTCACGGCATGCTTCCCCTCGATTCCGCTAATAAAAATTGAACATTTGCAACAGGCTTAAGGCTAATCGACCGGGTTCCCGTGCGTTTCAACATCGAAAATTTCCATCAGCGATTCCGGTGTGTAGGCGCATACATGTTTTGATGTGCCGGCTTTCCCGTTATGCACCCATTCAATTCTGTCGCCGGAAGTGTCGTGTACGAGTTTTACCTGAGTGCCGCAGATCCGTTCGGTTTCATTCCACATCTCTTCCATCGTCAGAAGGTCCAGGCCGCCGATCTCTTCCGAAGTGCTACTGTTCTCGATAAACCTGTCGATCAGGTCATAGTCGAGAAAATCCTCTTCCTTCCGCCACCATTTTACAAATTTGTGATTGTCCGTACGCTGTGCATCCACAGCCGAGATAATCTCACGTCCTCTCATGACCCACCTCCCGCCACGATGCATCAGGTTGTAAGGGCTTCGATCACCGTGGTTCTTTATATTTTCAGTATACATCCGTTGCAGCTGGAGGGGGGCGGAATTTTTGCACGGAGTCGTCAGCTGACGCGGAATATTGGCGAATTTCAGCTTCGGATTGCCGGCTGGCAATTAACCGATACCGGTTTAAACACTTGCCAGCAGCGGGATGGTTGGATATATTACAAGACCGGAGTCATATGCTGCAGTGAAACAACTGTCGGAGGGATGAGCATGGATATCAAGGTACTTTCTTTGCCAGCAGAAAAAATGAAACAAAAAACCAGGGATGAATCCCAGCTCGGATTCGGTAAGCTCTTTACCGACCGCATGCTGATGATAGAATGGAAAACCGGGCAGGGTTGGTGCGATGCCCGCATCGAGCCTTATGCACCCTTCGTGCTTGACCCGGCCTGTACGGTCTTCCACTACGCCCAGGAAATCTTTGAGGGACTCAAGGCCTACAAATGGCCTGACGGCCGGGTGGTGCTGTTTCGCCCGGAAATGAATGCCCGGCGTTTCAACCAGTCCGCCGACCGCCTCTGCATGCCGGATATTTCGGAGGAGCTGTTCGTGGACGGCATCAAGCAGCTGGTCGCGCTGGAGCGGGACTGGATTCCGACCGCTTCCGGCACCTCGCTTTATATCCGTCCGACCATGATCGCCGTGGAACCGGTTTTGGGGGTTCATCCTTCGAACCATTATTACTTCTACGTGATCCTTTCTCCGGTGGGGGCCTACTACGCGGCCGGTTTCAACCCGGTCAATATCCTGGTGGAGGATCATTATGTGCGCGCGGTGCCAGGCGGCACCGGCGAGGCCAAGACCGGCGGCAACTACGCCAGCTCGCTCAAGGCCGGTCTGGAAGCCAAGAAAAAGGGCTATGACCAGGTGCTCTGGCTGGACGGACGGGAACGGCGCTATATCGAGGAAGTGGGCGCGATGAACATGTTCTTTGCCTATGGTAAAAAAATCGTTACCGCTCCGCTGAACGGCTCGATCCTCTCCGGCGTTACCAGGGATTCGGTGCTCAAGCTGGCTCCCACCCTCGGATACGAGGTAGAGGAGTGCCCGATCGAGATCAACGCGCTGATGGCGGATATGCGTGCCGGCAAGGTGACCGAAGCCTTTGGCAGCGGCACCGCCGCGGTGATTACACCGGTCGGCAAGCTCTGCTACAAGGATGAGGTGTTGCAACTGACCGGAGGCAAGGTCGGTGAAATTACGCAGAAGCTCTATGATACGCTGACCGGCATCCAGACCGGCAAACTTGAGGATCATTTCGGCTGGGTCAAGTTCGTGGAGTAGTATTTTCCAGCGTCACAGTTCAGATATCCGGGGCCGAAAGGCCCCGGAAACTGGTACGGTAAACCATGAAAAGCAAACATAAACAGACAATAAATCGACCCCATACCAACAAGCTCTGCAGCTCGTGCCGCCGTACCTGCAAGCAGGTGGCCAACGCCGTGGTCGCCAAGTGCCCCCGCTATTACCCCTTTTCACGCAAACAGTCAAAACCCGAGTTCACATGGAAACAGATGGATCTGGGGCTTTAGGCCCCCGGCGCGTCCCGTCCGTCATTGCGGCCCGCTGCAGTGGTTGCGGTCGTTGCGTGGCGGTCTGCCCTCTGAAGATCATTTCGCTTGAAACTGTCGGTTATCACAAAAACGCCGTCATCTCATCCGGAGAAGATTGTGCCGGCTGCGGTGAATGTGCGGTAAACTGCCCGCTGGATGCAATCGAGTGTTGAACCATCTATTTTAGCTTGATCTTCCTCTGGTTTTAATGCTATAAGTCTCCGCTATTCAATTCACACGCCCCTGACAGATCCGGCGGTGTCCCTAAAGCATGGCGGGGATTCGGTGGGGCGGAGGAAAAACCAAAGGAGAAACGTATGTCAAGTATCAGTATGAAAGAACTGCTGGAAGCCGGCGTCCACTTCGGTCACCAGACCAAGCGCTGGAACCCCAAGATGAAGCCCTACATTTTCGGGGCCCGCAACGGGATCTACATCATCGACCTGCAGAAAACCGTCCGCTACTTCAAATCCGCCTACAGTTTCGTCAAGGAAGCCGCCCAGGATGGCAGCACCGTTCTTTTCGTCGGCACCAAGAAACAGGCCCAGGACTCCGTGGCCGAAGAAGCGGCACGTTGCGGCATGCACTATGTCAACCAGCGCTGGCTGGGCGGCATGCTGACCAACTTCTCCACCGTCAAGCAGAGTATTGACCGTCTCAAGAAGATCGATGCGATGTTCGAGGACGGCACAATCGAAGCCTACACCAAAAAAGAGGCGCTGCAGTTCGAGCGCGATCGCGAAAAGCTGCAGAAAACCCTTGGTGGCATCAAGAGCATGAACAAGCTCCCCGGCGTTATGTTCGTAATCGATCCCAAGAATGAAGAAATCGCCGTTCAGGAAGCCAACAAGCTCGGCATCCCGGTTGTTGCTGTTGTTGATACCAACTGCGATCCCGACCCGATCGACTACGTCATCCCCGGCAATGACGATGCCATCCGTGCCATCCGTCTGCTCTCCTCAAAGATGGCCGATGCCGTGATCGAGGGCCAGCAGGCCCGCAATGCAGCGCTTCAGACGGGCAGTGAAGGCGCTGATGAGTATGCACCTGACGAAGTTGCCGAAGAAGTTGCAGGCGAATAATACAAATATTGATCCCTGTTCAGGGGTAGGAGGATAGCATGGCCGTATCAGCTGCACAGATAAGTGAATTGAGAAAATCAACCGGCGCCGGAATGCTGGATTGCAAAAAGGCTCTTGAGCAGACCGACGGGAATTTTGACCAGGCGGTTGATTACCTGCGTACAAAAGGACTTGCCGCCGCATCCAAGAAATCCGGCCGAGCCGCAACCGAAGGTATGGTTGTCGCAGCCCTTTCCGCCAACGGCAACAAGGGCGTGCTGGTCGAGATCAACAGCGAAACCGACTTTGTGGCCAAGAACGACAAGTTCCAGGCCTTTGTAAACGACGTTGCCAACCATGTCCTGCAGGCTTCACCCGCCACCGTGGAAGAACTTTTCACACAGGCCTACGTGGGTGACAGCAGCAAGACGATCCAGACCCTGCTGAGCGAAGCGATTGCCGTTATCGGTGAGAACATGCAGATCCGCCGTTTCAGCTCTTTCGAAGTTCAGGGCGCCGGCGCTGTTGGTTCCTACATCCACGCCGGCGGCAAGATCGGCGTGCTGGTCGAGGCAACCTGTGACAGCGAAGACGCTGCCCGGGACGAGCGTTTTGCAGCGTTTGTCAAGGATGTAGCAATGCACAGCGCGGCAGCTTCGCCGCTGTTTGTGAAACGTGATGAAGTCAGTGCCGACGTACTAGAGCGCGAGAAGGATATCTACCGTGCCAAGGCCCGTGAAACCGGCAAGCCGGATAACATCATCGAGAAAATCATCGACGGACAGATCAACAAGTTCTATGCCGATATCTGTCTGGTGGAACAGCAGTTCGTTAAGGATACGGACAAGACTATCCAGCAGTATGCCGCCGAAATCGGCAAGGCCCTTGGCACCAGCATCACCATCACCCGTTTTGCAAAGTTCGTTTTGGGTGAGGGGCTTGAAAAGAAGGAGTCCGACTTTGCCGCCGAGGTGGCGGCAGCAGCCGGCCTTTAATATTCACCTGAGCCGGCCCATCCAGGCCGGCTTTTTTTTTAACCATCTCCAGAAAGAGGTGTGTCATGAGCAGACAGTCATTCAATCGAGTACTTCTGAAACTTTCCGGTGAGTCACTGGCCGGTGACCAGGGTTATGGAATCGATCCCCAGACCATCAACACCATTGCCCGCGAGATCAAAGAGGTCGTCGATATGGGTGTCCAGCTGGCGCTGGTAATCGGCGGCGGCAATATATTCCGTGGACTGGCGGCATCATCCAAGGGGATGGATCGCTCCAGCGCGGACTACATGGGCATGCTGGCCACCGTGATCAACTCGCTGGCGATGCAGGACGCGCTGGAGAAGCAGGGTGTGTCCACCAGGGTACAGTCCGCGATTGCAATGCAGGAGGTTGCGGAGCCTTATATCCGCCGCCGTGCCATGCGTCACCTGGAAAAAGGACGGGTAGTCATTTTCGGAGCCGGGACCGGCAACCCCTATTTCACTACCGACACAGCTGCCAGCCTGAGAGCGATGGAGATCAACGCCCAGGTCATACTCAAGGGTACCAAGGTCGACGGCGTTTATACCGCCGACCCCAAGAAAGATCCGGATGCGGTGAAGCTCGACAGTCTGACCTATATCGATGTTCTCAAAAAGGGATTGCAGGTGATGGATGCAACCGCGATATCGCTTTGCATGGATAACAACCTTCCGATCATTGTTTTTGACCTGACTACGGAGGGCAATATCAAAAAGGTCATCAGTGGTGAAGAAATCGGCACCATCGTACAAGGAGCTTAGACATGCCAAAAAATGTGATTGCTGATATGAAATCCAATATGGAAAAAACGCTGGGTGTACTTAAAGGCGAATTCCAGAAAATCCGCACCGGACGTGCCAGCACCAACATTCTGGATTCGGTGAAAGTCGATTACTATGGCAACCTCTCCTCCATCAGCCAGGTGGCCACACTGGCCGTTCCCGAGCCACGCACGATCACCATTTCCCCCTGGGAAGCCAAAATCATACCGGCCATCGAGAAGGCCATCATGAATTCCAACATCGGCCTGACTCCTTCCAATGACGGCAAAACCATCCGGTTGAATCTGCCCCCCCTGACCGAAGAGCGCCGTAAGGAGATCGTCAAGGATCTCAAGAAGAAAGCCGAGGAAGACAAGATTGCCCTCAGGAATATCCGGCGTGACGCGATCGACAAGCTGAAAAAGCTCGAAAAAGACAAGGCCGTCACCGAGGACGAACTGAAAAAACTTGAAAAAGATGTTCAGGAAGTCACCAAGAGTTTTGAGGCCAAGGTAGACGAAGCCGTGGCTCACAAGGAAAAAGAGGTCCTGGAAGTTTGATGGAGCCGCTTGACCCCGATAAACTGCCCGTTCACCTGGCGGTCATCATGGACGGTAACGGCCGCTGGGCGCAGCAACGCATGCTCAAACGCATTGTCGGCCACCAGCGCGGCGCCGAGACTGTCAAAATGGTGGTTGAGCAGGCTTCGCTGATGGGTATCAAGTACCTGACCCTGTTTGCCTTCTCTTCTGAAAACTGGTCCCGGCCGGCCCTGGAAGTGCGTGCGCTGATGACCCTGCTGAAGAAGTACATCCGCCAGGAAACGGCGCGCATGATGCGCAAGAACATCCGCTACAACGTGATCGGTAATCGCAGCGACCTGCCGGACGATGTTAACGAAACCCTCGACAGCGCCATCAATCAGACCGCTGGTAACACCGGCATGGTACTGACCCTGGCGCTTTCCTACGGAGGCCGTCAGGAACTGAGCGCCGCGGCCGCCAGGATGGCAAGAGATGTGGTAGCCGGAAAAGTGGCTCCAGAGAAGATCACGACCGAATTGTTCGGTACCTATCTGGATACGGGTGGACTGCCCGATCCGGATTTTCTGATCCGTACCAGTGGCGAGATGCGTATCAGCAACTTTCTGCTGTGGCAACTGGCCTACACCGAGCTTTATTTCACGGAAACCAACTGGCCAGACTTTACCATTAACGAACTGCACAAGGCACTGGCCGATTTCCAGTCCCGTGAGCGTCGTTTCGGCAAAACCAGCGGCCAGATCATGCAAAGGGGCGGCCCATTAAACGCCTGATAACAGCACTGATCCTGCTGCCGATTGTGATCCTGATTATAGTGAAGGGTGGGGCGCTGCTGTTCGCAACGCTTCTGGCCCTGTTTTCATGTATCGGCATCACCGAGTTCTATCGCATGGCGATGCCTGACCGGAAGTTTGAAGGCTGGCTGGCCGCGTTTGCCAGTGCGACCTTGTTATACACACCTTTTGTCGTTGGCGATCGTGCGGCCCTTACTGCGGTCGGCTTGCTGTTTCTGGCGTTTGCGCTGTTGTTCCTGTTCCGTATCCGCAATATCGCCGATGCTGCCCGGGAAGTGTCGTACGCGGTTCTGGCCTTTCTCTACATACCGTTTCTGCTGATGCACCTTGTCCAGTTGCGCCAGACCACCTTCGGGGTGCAGTGGCTGCTCGTGATCATGCTGATTGTTATGACCAACGATTCGGCCGCCTATTATACCGGCAGCGCCTTCGGCAAGACCAGGCTGTACCCGCTGGTCAGTCCCAAGAAGAGTGTCGAGGGCTCGCTGGGCGGGTTGGTAGGCAGCATCTGCGGCACACTTCTGGCCAAGTTCACGTTCTTCCCGCAGTTGACGCTGGTCGATGTTTTTACCACGGCACTTGTAATCGGAGCTCTGGGACAGGTCGGTGACCTGTTCGAGTCGTTGCTCAAACGCAGTTTCGGCGTCAAGGATTCCGGAACCATCTTTCCAGGGCACGGCGGTGTGCTGGACCGCTTGGACAGTATCCTCTTCGCCGCTCCGGCCACCTATTACTACACCATCTATTTTTTCAAGGGATAGCTCATGAAGAATATTACCATCCTCGGCTCAACCGGTTCGATAGGTGTGAGTACCCTGGAAATTGTTTCGGCCCATCCTGATCGTTTCCGGGTCGTTGCGATGACCGCCGGCAAGAACCTGGAACTGTTCGCGCGCCAGATCAGGGCCTTTTCGCCACGGATAGCGGTGGTTGCCTCAGGTGATGATGTGGCCCGACTGAAAGAGATGTGCAGCGGTCTGGATGTTGCCATTCTGGGGGGCGTGGAAGGACTGATTGCAGCCGCTACCGCAGATGAAACCGAGATGGTGGTGGCCGCGATTGTCGGCGCAGCCGGTCTGGTGCCCACCGCCGCCGCAATCCGCGCCGGGAAGGACATCGCGCTGGCTAACAAGGAGACACTGGTAACCGCCGGTCACCTGTTCATGGATATGGTTGCTGAATACGGTGTGCGCCTCTATCCGGTTGACAGCGAGCATAGCGCTGTTTTCCAGTCGATCGAGGGGCACCGCAGCACCGATATCGAGAAAATCATCCTGACCGCCTCGGGCGGCCCTTTTCTGAATACACCCGCCGATCAGTTAAAGAGGGTTACGGTGCGGGATGCGCTCAATCATCCCAACTGGAGCATGGGCAAGAAGATTACGATAGACTCGGCCACGATGATGAACAAGGGGCTGGAAGTGCTTGAAGCACGCTGGCTGTTTGATACCGGTGTCGAGAAGATCGAAGTCAACATCCACCCCCAGAGCATCATCCACTCGATGGTCGAATACGTTGATGGCTGTGTAATCGCGCAGCTCGGGACACCCGACATGAAGGCGCCCATCGCCTATGCGCTCTCCTATCCGGAACGGGTAGCGACCGGTGTAAAACCGCTTGATCTGACCACCTTTTCCGGGCTGACCTTTTTCAAGCCGGACCTGGACAAGTTCCCATGCCTCGGGCTGGCCTACCGCGCCATCAGGGACGGGGAAAGCATGCCGGCCGTTATGAATGCGGCCAACGAAATCGCCGTTGACGCATTTCTGAACGGCCGTATAGGGTTCGTCCAGATTGCCGAGACCATTGAGCGGACCATGAATGCCCACACCGCGCATAAACTTGTATCGATCGATGAAGTTCTGAAGGCTGATATGTGGAGCAGGGAAACCGCCCGCGAAATCTGCCGGGAAATGGTGCACTGATATGATGGTGGTATATGCAATAATTGTTCTGGGAGTCCTGATCTTCGTACATGAACTGGGACACTTCCTGTTTGCCAAGATGCTGGGTGTCAGCGTGGAGAAATTCTCGCTGGGATTCGGTCCCAAGCTGCTCGGTAAAAAGATCGGCGAGACCGAGTATCTGCTGTCCGCCTTTCCGCTGGGGGGCTATGTCAAGATGTTCGGCGAGGGGGGCTTTATCGAGGGCGGGGAGTCGCATCATCCACCCGAGGATGAAGAGTCAGAGTCGGAAACGGCACCCGCACCGGTTCAGCGTGAATTGACCGAAGAGGAAAAATCACGCTCCTTTGCCCATAAACCGGTTCTGGCACGGATTGCAATCGTGATGGCCGGTCCGGTATTCAATCTGATTTTTGCCTGGATGATATTCATCGTGCTCTGCATGATGGGGGTCCCGACCGTGACCGCCAAAATAGGCGAGGTGCTCAAGGACAAGCCCGCAGCCAGGGCCGGTGTTCTCAAGGGTGATGTGATCTCGTCCATAAACAGCAAACCGATCGCGCGCTGGGACGAAATTGCCGAGGGGGTTGCGGCCAGCAAGGGGCAACCGCTGACCGTTTCGGTCAAGCGGGGCGAGAAAACGGTTGACTTTACAATGACTCCGGAACCGAGAATCTCAAAGAACCTGTTCGGCGAAAAGGTTAATGGCTACGCAATCGGCGTCGCTTCGGCCGGAGATGTGGTGACGGAATACTACGATCCGTTCCAGGCCGTGATCAAGGGGACCGAACAGACCTGGAAGGTGATCGATATTACCATCATGTCACTGGTCAAGATGGTGCAGAGGGTTGTGCCGATGGACAGTGTCGGCGGACCGATCATGATCGCCAAAATGGCCGGTGAGCAGGCCTCGGCCGGAGCCGCCAGTTTTCTGGCCTTCATGGCGCTTCTGTCGATCAACCTGGGGGTGCTGAACCTGTTGCCGGTGCCGGTGCTTGACGGCGGTCACCTGCTGTTTTACTTCATGGAGCTGATCTTCCGCCGCCCGGTGCCGCAGAAGGTGCGCGAATATGCCCAGCAGATCGGGATGGTGCTGCTCCTGGGGCTGATGGTGATGGCATTCTACAACGATATCATCAGGTACTTTGTGAGTCGTCAGGGATAATCATAAAGAGTCTGACATACCGGTACGATCTTCAATCGCCGCATCATTGACAGGGTTTCTTGCTTTGGCATGGTGTGGCGATTTTTTTACAGACTGTGATATGCTGAATCTGTCTGTATATCAAAGGAAGGTGGAATATCATGGATACCCTCGAAGCGATCAGGAGCAGGCACAGTGTCCGCAGGTATGCCGACCGGCCCGTCGAAGAAGAAAAACTCCTGGCGATACTGGAAGCCGCATGTCTGGCTCCATCATGGGCCAATCTTCAATGTGTAAGATTCGTGGTGGTCAGGGATGCCGCCACCAAACGGAGGATCAGCGAGCTTTCCTATGTCGACTCGTTCTTCGCGGCCAGGGGCTACAAGACCAATCCATCACAGGTCGCGCTGGCCGAGGCGCCGCTGGTGATCGTGGCCTGTGCCCTGCCCAACCAGTCCGGCGACATTCGCGGACAGCAGTATTACATGACCGATGTGGGGCTGGCAGCTGAGAACCTGATGCTGGCGGCGCATGATCTGGGACTTGGCAGCGTCTTTGTCAGCATCTTCGAGGAGAAGCCGCTGGCCGACCTGCTGGATATTCCGGCCTACATCAGCATTGTCGGTCTTTTTCCGCTCGGCTACCCGCTCTGCGGAACTGGCGGTGGAACTCCGCGCAAGCCGTTGGAAGAGACCGTATTCTACGAAAAATGGCAGGGTCGGCGCTGATTCCGTAAAATCTGCAAACCGCCTGCACCAAGAGCTTGAATTAAACAACAGGAGACAAAATGCCGTCACCCGCCATGACCAGTTATCTGCTTGCCAGCGCCGCGGTCTTCTTCGTACTCCGTTTTCACCTGGTTCCGGCGGTATTTGCCGGTCTCACCGTATATGTGCTGACAATCAAACTGTCCCGGCATCTGCCGAAAAATATGAACCGGGTGGCCCGCCAGGTCGCCCTGGGCGTGGTTGTGCTTTGTGTCATGACCTGTATGACCGGGGTGGGGGCAGCGGTCTGGTACTTTATAGGCAGCAGCCAGGGAATTGGCGCATTGCTGACAACGGTTGTGGAAACCCTGGGAACACTGCGCCGGACACTGCCGCCGTCCGTTGCCGATGTGCTGCCGACGACGATCGAGGGGCTGCGTCAGCAGCTGACCGAGATCCTGAGCGAGCACGTCCAGAAGATATCGGTAGTCGGTTTCGGCAGTCTGAAGGTGTTTGCCCATGTCCTGCTGGGTATGGTCGTCGGCGGCATGGCGGCGGTACACCACTTCCGGGAACATCACGAACTGCCGCCGCTCACGGCTGCCTTGCGGAGCCGGCTGCGTGTGCTGGTAATCGCGTTTGACAAGGTCGTTCTGGCCCAGGTTAAAATCTCCTCGCTCAACACCACCTTTACAGCGGTATACCTGCTGGTGCTGCTGCCGCTCTTCGGGGTGCATCTGCCGATGGCGACGATCCTGGTATTGCTTACGTTTGCCGTCGGCATGCTGCCGGTGGTCGGTAACCTGGTTTCCAATACCTTCATCGTGGTGATCAGCCTGGGGGTGTCTCCCATGGTCGGCGGCGCTTCGCTGGTATTCCTGGTGCTGATACACAAGGCGGAATATTTCATGAATGCCAGGATCGTCGGCAATGAAGTCCATGCCACCGCCTGGGAACTTCTGAGCGCCATGCTGCTTCTGGAATCGGCCTTCGGGATAGCCGGCCTGGTGGCCGCGCCGGTGGTGTACGCCTGGCTCAAGGCCGAAGTCAAGGAACAGGGCGTGATCTGAGAACCACGGGCCACATCATCAAATAACGACTGGAGAGATAATGACAGCAGCGCAAACCGGCAGGCATGATTCAGATATCAGCGACAACGGCTCGGACCTGAAGATACTTGCGATCGATACTTCCACCGCCATGGCCACCGCCGCGATCACATGCGGTCGCAGAGTCCTGGCGGAAGCGGTTTTCAGCACCGACCGCACGCTGTCAGCCAGGCTGATGCCAGAGATCGAACGGCTGATGATGCTGGCCGGCGTAGAGATATCAGGGATCGACCTGTTCGCCGCCTCCATTGGCCCTGGTTCCTTTACCGGAGTACGTGGCGGGCTGGCGACAATCCAGGGGCTGGCGCTGGCCACCGGCAAGCCTTGCGTCGGATACTCGTCGCTGGCGTTGTTGGCGATGAATTTTTCACTCTCGCCATATCCGGTCTGCCCGGTTCTGGATGCCCGCAAGAGCGAAGTCTACGCCGGGCTTTACGATTGTTCCTCCCCCACGCCGGTTGCGATCATAAAAGACTGTGTGCTGCCGCCGGCCGACCTGCTTGACCTGATCCTCTCCTCTACCGACCAGCCGGTAATCTTTGCCGGAGACGGCGCCCAGCGCTATGCCGATCTGATGCTGGAACGCATCGCTGGCAGAGGCATGATCGCCCCCTTCCAGCTCCATACATCGCATGCGGCCAATGGTGCCATGTTGGCGCTGGATGCCTGTCTCCGCGGAGAGGCGGTGCCCCCCGCGCTGCTGCAACCGACCTATCTGCGTGCCTCGGAAGCGGAGATCAATCGCAAGCAAAAGATGTAATGTGGTCATACAACTATTTAGTAATAATAAATACGTTCACTTCCAGTAAATACCACTTGTATACGCTTTTTTTCCTGTTATAATTCCCAAAATTTATCCGACGGAGCGTACAGCATGAACATTCATGAGTATCAGGCCAAGGAAATTCTGAGTAGTTACGGCATCCCGATTCCACGCGGAAGGGTGGCGTTGACCTCCGACCAGGTCGAACGGGCCGCCAAGATGATGGGGGGACGCTGTGTGGTCAAGGCCCAGATCTATGCCGGCGGACGCGGCAAAGCGGGCGGGGTCAAGCTGGTGCACTATCCGGAACAGGCCATGGAATACGGCAAGGAACTGTTCGGACGTACGCTGGTCACCAATCAGACCGGTCCGGAAGGTTTGAAGGTCCGCCGTATCCTGGTGGAGGAGGCGGTCGAGATCGCCAGGGAATTCTACCTTTCGATCACGCTTGACCGTGAAACCTCGCGCTACATCCTGATCGCCTCGGCCGAGGGGGGCATGGACATCGAGGAGGTGGCCAGCAAGAGCCCGGAAAAGATCCATACGCTGCAGATCGATCCCTTCACCGGCCTGCGTCCCTATCAGGCCCGCAAGATTTCCCTGGCGCTGGGGCTGTCCGGCTCGGTCTGCGAGGACTGTGTCGAACTGCTGATGAATCTGTATCGCGCCTGCCAGGAAAAGGACTGCGCGCTGGTTGAAATCAATCCTCTGGTGGTCACCAAGGCCGGCTGGCTGATGGCGATGGACGCCAAGATTACCTTCGACGACAATGCGGTCTACCGTCACCGTGAATATCCGGACATGATGGACTACTCCCAGCTGGATCCGCTGGAAATCACCGCCGGCAAATACGACCTGGCCTATATCAAGCTGACCGGCTCGATCGGCTGCCTGGTCAACGG
>JAURXC010000104.1 GCA_030654645.1 Deltaproteobacteria bacterium
ATTCAAAGACTGACTGGGAACGAGTACAGCATGACGCTGCAACCGACGCCCCTATCAAATACGATCCTGATACAGATCTGTATGATCCTAACGATCCGACACAGGTAAAAAATTTCTTTGCAATGGCAAAGGTTGTTCGCAAACCCGGCAGGCCGAAGGCAGAGACGACCAAGATACCAACAGCCATCCGATTGTCAACCGATGTAGTCGAATACTTCAAATCAACCGGAGCAGGTTGGCAGTCACGGATTGACGCCGCCCTGCGCGACTGGATGGCCGGGCATCCGCTCAAACGAGTATAGGCAGAATTTTCAATGACAGAGTGCATATGAATATCCCTTTGCTAGTTTTGGGGAACCCCAGGGCAGTTATCTATCATACATAATTCAACTTTAGAAAAAACATAATGAGCAAAAGCGTAGACGTCAAACAAACCATCCTTTACATTACACACACTCCTTGGTAGTATATTTTAATACTACTGACAAGGAGGACATATGCACCTCGTAAAAACTTCAATTACCCTGCCCGACGATCTCCTTCAGGAAGCAAAATCGATGTCTAAAAACGTAAGCAGCTTCATCACCGAGGCTCTGCGGGAACACATCCGCCAGCGAAAAGTGCAGAAGGCGATGGAATCCTTTGGCAGTTGGAAAGATAGAGAAAACACAAGCGTAGACATTGTGAACGACCTGAGAAAAGAGGGGGATCGCGACTATGCCGGGCGTTCTCATTGACACTGATATTGCCATAGACTTTCTGCGGGGAGCTGCATACACACAACCTCTGATGGGTGGTTTGTGGGGGGATGGCCAGGCGATGATAAGTGTGTTGACTGTGTATGAGTTAACAGCTGGTATGCGTGATGCTGAGAAGGTTGTGACGCATAATTTCATAGAGGCCTGCGCTGTTGAACCAATTACTCCAGAAATTGCAATTAAGGGTGGGGAGTTGTATCGAAAGTATCGCGCTAAGGGAGTTACGCTTACTTCACTTGACTGCCTGATCGCAGCAACGGCACTTGTTAAGGGATATAAGGTAGCTACCAGAAACGTGAAACATTATCCGGAAAAGGGATTATTGTTTTCCACTAACTCCCCGAAGGCGTAACAGCCCTTGATACAAGACAAAAGAAAAGCGCGAGGGGACAAACGGGTAAGGGGGAGCTTTTTTCTCTCCCACCTACACCACCCGGCATGCGGGTCCGCACCGGGCGGTTCAATGAAGTTACCCTTTGCCACTCTCTTTGCCTCCTGATTTCCAGTTCATTCGCAAGTCACGCCCAGGAATCTGATGTCGCGGGTTCGGGCTGCACCGGCCACGCAGGGAAACCGGTTGACCCGGCTGTACACAAACAGCTAGAATACAATCTCTTTTAACGCCAAAAACCGTTCCACCCGGCAAACCGCTGACAGCATTCGAAGTTTTTACGTCATTCTATTTCAGCAGGGAGGTGCTACATGAAGAGATGTCTGGCAGTTTTTGTCGCAATGTGCCTGGTTTGGACAGCCGGGACTGTTTCGGCTTCATCGCTGGCTTATCAGCCGGAAAGCCTGTCCCTGACGATACCAGCCGGAGCCGAGCAGCAGGCATTTATAAAGGTCGGGGTTGAAGACGGCAGTTCACCGACCTACTTCCTGTTTTTCATGGACAGGCTCGTCAACGCCAACCTGCCGGCCGAGTGGCTGACAGTCTCGCCGGCCAGCGCATTCCTTTTCGGCAGTTCGAGCGCCGCTTCGCTGCTGACAATTCGTGTTCCCGACGGGACGTCAACCGGTGTCTACTCCGCTTACATGCTGTCGCGGGCCATGGCTGCTCACGACGTCGCCCAGCCGGGCAACGGTATCCGGATAGATGTGACCGTACCTTCTCAATGCAGCGGCATTCCGGTCGTCACGCTTGATTCGCTACAGCCTTTGATCATTTGGCCCCCGGATCACAGCATGACCCAGGTGGTCGTTACCGGTACGGTTCAGATGCCGGCCGGATGCACGGTCGCCGAGGCCGGCTACGCAATTGAGGATGAATACCGCATGATCTCCGGCATCGGCAAGATAAGGATTGATACGGGTGGAAATTTCACCGTCGCGCTTCCGGTTGAAGCCATGCGCCACGGCCAGGACAAGGACGGACGGCATTACGCAATCACGGTTTATGCAAGGAACGAGGCCGGGAGCGGCTCATCCATCACCCGGACAGTTGTGGTTCCCCACGACCATTCAGACAAATGAGCTGCGAGGAAAGTCTCCCGGCAGAAAGGGAGCCTTCGGCTCGCGGGAGCATGAGACAGCGGGGAATAACGTCAGAGCAAAACCGCTAGCAGGATTATTGAGAGTTTGAAAATATCAGAAGATGCAAGAGTGCCAGTGCATCACCAGAGGGTAACCGAGACCAGGCCGGTCGGCACACTAACCGGCCTGGTCTGTCTATACTACGTTCTCGACGGAACCGTAGACCGGCGCGGCGTATCTCCGGCAATACAGCTCCGGATTCCTGATACAGCCAATTGGGCAGACTTCTGTACCGCAGGCTGGTTTTTCTTCTGTAACGTCACCGCGAGGCGTTTCTTCCCCAGCAGGTTCCAGTAAACCATGAACGCGGCGGCAATGACGAACAGCATGGATCCAAACAACGTAAAAACCGACTGCAGCATACTTGTATCACTCATTCATTTCTCCTTTTACATAGTGTGAATTATCAACATCTCCAGACGGGTAGATGTACGTACTGCCCGACTCCTTCCTGTCCCGGATTTACGGCGCAAAAAAACCGGGACCGAATCTCTGGGATATTTCGGCAACCCGGCTATCTCAGTGAGACCCTGTAGGCTTTCCGCCCCACCCTCGCGGATGGTTGAGTATTATCGTTACCACCAGGGGATGGCGCGGATCATGCCCGACACTCCATCCCGAGTTAGTTTTTCACCTTCGAACTTGGTTTATGCCTCTTTCCTTACCCCCTTTCCCGACGGTCTCACTGAATGTTGCGGACTGTCAATGATACCGCCGAACGTTACCAATAAAAAAGCCGGGTTACCGAATATCTTTGATATTTCGGCAACCCGGCTATCTCAGTAAGACCCTGTAGGCTTTCCGCCCCACCCTCGCGGATGGTTGAGTATTATCGTGTATCTGCTCTGCTGCTATGTGATCTGGTGTGCACCCTACTACAGAAAATAGCGGTTGTCAAAAAAAAGCATATTAATGAATACAGCACTACAAGGGGGGATAGGCCCTAAATTGAATTGACTCGCAGAAATCCAGGGGCGGATTTCAGACTGGCGCATATTTACGGAAATCAGAAGTCAACATCGTTCAGGCATCAGGTTCCGGATGAAAGCAAGATTGAAAATATCTCAGAAATGTGGCACTTTACGAGTAGCAAAATTAACGACAATATCCAACCTGCCAGGCGGCAGACGAGCGCAACGCCTCGCCCCTGTAGAAACACAGCTGGAGTAAAATATGATCAAATCAATAGCAGTTGCATCAATCATTTTACTAGCCGCTTTCACTGCAGTGAAAATCCATGCCCAGGAGCCTGGCGAGTCCAAAACGGCCAGCTCCGGCCACAGCCCGGCTGTCGTTACCACTGGCACCCAACCCGCCCCCAGGACTCCCGAGCGCGGTTCCGCCCAGGTTCCCCTTGCCAACCTATTCCCAACCCGCGAACCTGTAGTCCGTAAAAACATCAATCCCGCCGTCGCACCGCCGCCCACCCGCCCCCACCTGGAAACCTTCGGATTGCAGCACGAATTTCATGGCGAGCTCACGACCTCCTTCAGCAACAGCAACGGAGTTCCCAATTAAAATAGTAAATCCGGCCGCACTTTCCGGCGTTCGTGTCTGAAAGGTTTTAGTCATTATGGCAGGATATACTGGAGACAGAATCATAACCATCCCATCATGAGAGAATTGCCGCGTGGTGGAATTACGGGTAGGGTGGAGGACAGGTTTCACCCTGCCCTCGCTCATCACTCCGGAGTAAAATTATTTTGCTAATGTTTCCCGTCCCAGCTTATTCGGTTCTATTCCTTTTCCCACGATTTTACCTTTTGTATCGAAACCGTACGGAATCATCTCCACTACCGGCAATTTTGGCTTGACCGTCAGCTTTACTCCGGGCTTGACAAGTGTTAGCGTGCGGAAGTCGGTAACCCATCCGTAGGGATAATAATAGCCGTTGGTTACCCGCGCCCAGGCCGAGATCCGGAACAGGTAGGCACAGGTAACCGGTGGCACCCATTTACCTGGTGATGCCGGCATGGTAGCTGATGAGATGCCGTGCCAGACCGGTGCGGTGGTACGGTTTGCCGGGTTGGCATAGGAATCGGTGGAGATGACCTCGGATTGACCGGCGCCCCATTCGGCGGAAAGGGTGTAGTTGTACAGATCACCTTCCGGATCAAACGCCTTGAATGCCAGTTGGACACCGTCATTCGAATCGGCCATGTTCTCGATCGCGCATGGCGCAACCGGCAGGCCGTTGTGGAGCGCGTCGATCAGTTTTACCTCGGGCAGCTTGTTGTCCAGACGCAGGGTGAGTATCTGGGGCGGTGAGGCGACGGGTATCGCGGCAGTCCTGTAGAAATCTATTTTAAACTGGTGGATATTGTTCGGCTCGGTGGCACTGTTCCATTGGAAGAGCAGCGCCTTGATCGAATAGTCCAGCGCAGGGTTTACCAATGGATATAGGTGGTTGGAGTCCGGGCCGAAAGACTCCCAGACATGGGTGGTCCCGGTCCAGCGGTAATTGGCCCAGTTCTGGCGGATCGGCGTCCAGGGAGCTGCATTCACCTCGGCGACAGTATTGCCGCAACGGTGCAGGACTCTGTATTTCCTGGCTCCGGCGGCCCAGAGGCCTGGCAGGGTCGCGGTGTTGCCGATCAGGTCAAGCGTACCGCCAAAGGCCGCCGCATCCGGATTTATCCGGTATGGTTCGGAAATAGTCGCATAACCGGCAGCGTTGATTTTTGTAGCCGGTATGATTCCCACCCCGCCGATTACCACTCCGGCTGTGCCGGCCGGATAAATTGCCGGAGCCGAGTTGGCCAGGATTATTTTATGGAAACTGGAGAAGGCGCTTAACGGATTGACCGGGTATTCGTAGATGAACGACGGGGTGCTAGAGGCGATACGCAGGCCGAATCTGACAACCGGCGCGGGTCCGGTCGGATCCAGCGTGATTCCCATTTCGCTCAGAGAGAGGCGAATCTCCCAGATACGGTGGTTTAGCGGTGAATGGGAAGTTGGACCAAAACTCATGCGGGTGGAGGAGTCGATCACCTGACTGTTGGGAGCCGGCCAGGTCGCGTTGGGGCGGGCCATGACCCAGCGCCCCAATCGGTTCGGTTGTCCCGGCCAGGGGCTATAGAGCACGTCACGGTCGGTGGTTACCGCGCCGTCATTGTCACTGTCGATCACCAGCCAGTAATAGTCGTTGGTACCTGGGTCGTTGCCGTTATCCCCTACCACATCCAGAATGATGTACAGGTTGTCGGCGTCATTTTTCACCATCATGTAACCGGCCGGAATCGTCATCATGGCGGCATCGCCCCACTCCGAAGCCGGCAGCATCGTTCCCGGTGCTACGGTGTTGTTTGTCCATTTGCTGCGTACATTGGCCATTGTGTACTCCTTTCGTCTGCTTGCGGTTGGCTCTGTCGAGCTGATATAACTGATTCGGATTATTAATGTTTTATCAGAATCAGCATGGTTGGCAATCGCGCGAAAGGTTGTTTATTCATCATCCGAAAGGATTAGTTCCAAAGGGTGGGAGTGGTGATACCAAAGGTGGAGAACCGTGCCATTAATCATGTAATCATCAGTAATATCGGCAGGAAGCAACGGCTTTAGTTCATTTATTGGGGAGAGTTGTTGCAGATGGCGGCTGGCCGGGGCCTAACCGGGGATGATTTTGCAGACAAAGGTTAATCATCTGCAAAATCACTCGGACTTTAATGGGGATGGGAACTGGGATTATCTGCTACTCGAACTGCTTCTTGAACT
>JAURXC010000108.1 GCA_030654645.1 Deltaproteobacteria bacterium
GATCGGGAGCAGATAATGAACGAGCAGATTACAAACGTGCTTTTGGTAGGAGTCGGCGGACAGGGTATCCTGCTGGCCTCTGAAATACTTTCCGAAGCGGCGATGCTGGCCGGTTATGACGTCAAGAAGAGCGAGATCCACGGCATGTCACAGCGTGGCGGAAGTGTCGTATCCCATGTGCGATACGGCAAACAGGTCTTCTCCCCGATAGTGCCGGAGGGGGAGGGGGACATTCTGTTCGGTTTCGAGCTGATGGAAACCTGCCGTTCGCTGCCGCTTTTGAAGCCGGGCGGCACCGTGGTGGCCAACGACCTTAAAATTTCTCCTCCGTCGGTTTTGATGGGGCAGGAGCTTTATCCCGAAGGTCTTGTGGAACGCATCAAGGCGCGTTTTCCCGATTTTCTGCTTCTGGACGGTCAGCAGATGGCCGGCAGTGCCGGTAACGTCCGTGCAGCCAACACGGTCCTGCTGGGGGCCGTTTCAAGGAAACTGGATATTGCGGAACAGCACTGGATGAAGGCTCTGGAAAAGATGGTCCCTTCCAAGGCGCTTGACGTGAACAGGAAGGCATTCCGGTTGGGCAGGGATTACAAGTGACACAACTAGACCTGATACTCGCTGCCAATAAAAGCTTCGTGAAGCCGGAGGCTTTTCCGCCGCTTCCCAAGGCACCGCAAAAACAGCTGGCCATTTTTACCTGTATGGATACCAGGCTGGTCGATTTTCTGGAACCGGCCATGGGACTCAAGCGGGGCGAGGCCAAGGTAATCAAGAACGCCGGCAATACCATTGTGGATCCGATGTCCGGCGCGGTTATCCGCAGCCTGGTGGCCGGAATATTCATGCTGGGTGTCGACGAAGTCTTCGTGATCGGGCACCGTGATTGCGGTATGGCCGAGATTGACGCTGAATCGGTCAAAAAGGATATGGTAAATCGCGGCATCTCCCCCGATATCATCGATATCCATATCCCGGACCTGAAACAGTGGCTGGGCATCTTTGCGCACCCGGTGGAAAACGTGGAACGGGTGGTGAAAATAATCAGGCATAACCCGTTGATACCCAAGGATGTCCCGATTCATGGACTTCTGTTCTGTCCGAATGATGGCCACCTTGACGTTGTTGTGAACGGTTATACCCAGGAGAGTTTTGCCGCCGGATTGGTTGCGGAACCTTCCAGCGATACCGGTTTGGGAAGTTGCTGCATTTAGTGAATCAGAAGTAATTTGGTCCGATTTTGGCGGCTGTGTGCCGCGATTGATATTTTCCGAGGTAACAATCGTATGTTTTTTGATGAAGAATTCGAGACGCTGCCCCGTCCGGCACTGGAGGCGTTGCAGCTCAAGCGGCTTCAAAACGTGCTTGAGCGGGTAAATGCCAACGTACCGTTTTACAAGACATCATTTGCCAAGGCCGGTATCTCTCCGTCTGACCTGAAATGCCTCGAAGACCTGCAGAGATTGCCGTTTACCACCAAGCAGGATATGCGTGATTCATATCCTTATGACCTGTTCGCCGCCCCGATGGAGGACATTGTCCGTATTCACGCCTCCAGTGGCACCACCGGCAAGCCGACCGTGGTAGGTTATACCCAGAAGGATATCGCGATCTGGACCGACCTGATGGCCCGTTCATTCGTGGCTGCCGGAGCCCACAAGGGCGACATCATCCACAATGCCTACGGATACGGCCTGTTTACCGGCGGCCTGGGTGCCCACTACGGCGCCGAGCGTCTGGGCGCGTCGGTTATTCCGATCTCCGGCGGCAACACCAAGCGCCAGATCATGATCATGCAGGATTTCGGCTCAACGGTGCTGACCTGCACACCGTCCTATTCACTGTTCATGGCCGAGGAGGCCAAGGCCGAGGGGGTGGACTTCAAGGGGCTCAAGCTGAGGGTCGGAATCTTCGGCGCCGAACCCTGGTCCGAGGCGATGCGTGATGAAATCGAGCAGAAACTGAACCTGTCGGCGATCGACATCTACGGCCTGTCTGAAATCATGGGACCGGGCGTAGCGATCGAGTGCATCGAAGCCAAGAAGGGGCTGCATATCTGGGAGGACCATTTCATCCCGGAGATTATCGATCCTGTCACCGGGCAGCGTCTGCCGGAAGGGGAACTGGGTGAACTGGTGATCACCACCATCACCAAGCAGGGGATTCCGCTGATCCGTTACCGTACCCGCGACATTACCAGCCTGACCTACGAACCCTGCATCTGTGGACGAACCCATGCCCGCATAGCACGCATGAGCGGCCGTTCGGACGACATGCTGATCATTCGCGGCGTAAATGTCTTCCCGTCGCAGATCGAGGCAATCCTGGTCGGAATCGAGGGGATTGAGCCGCACTACATGCTGATTATAGATCGTCAGGGCACCCTGGATACATTGACGGTGCAGGTTGAGGTCAGTGAAGAGCTCTTCTCGGATGAGATCAAGGTGCTGCAGGCGTTATCCCGTCGGGTTGAAAAAGAGATCAAGGATATGCTGGGTGTTACCTGCACCGCGAAACTGGTGGAGCCGAAAACCATCCAGCGCAGTGAAGGCAAGGCCAAACGGGTTACCGATAACAGAACGTTGTAGGGGCGCTGCTTGCCGCGCCCAATTCGGGCAGGCAAACCCTGCCCCTACAGGAGGTTTATTGTGAAAGTCGAACAAATATCCATCTTCATTGAAAACAAGTCCGGAAGACTGGCCGAAATTACCCGCATCCTGGGGGATGCCGGCATCAATATCCGTGCGCTTTCACTGGCCGATACCACCGATTTCGGAATCCTTCGGCTGATTGTAAACGACGGTAATCTTGCCAAAACCGTTCTCAAGGGAAAAGGCTTTACAGTCAATATGACCGAAGTGGTTGCGGTCGAAGTGCCTGACACCCCCGGCGGCCTTTCATCGATACTGCAGGTTTTGGACCGGCAACAGATCAATGTCGAGTACATGTATGCCTTTGTCGAGCGCTGCGCCGGTAATGCCGTGATAATTTTCCGTTTCGATGAAACCGACAAAGCCATATCTGTTTTGAAA
>JAURXC010000110.1 GCA_030654645.1 Deltaproteobacteria bacterium
CGGGCGACTGACGCCCAACTCCTCGGCCGCTTTGACTATGTTGCCGTTGTGACGATCGATCGCAACCGAAATAAGGTTTCGCTCAACATTATCCCTTGCTTCACGAAGGGTTGTAATCGGCCTTTCTTCCGTGTCCAAATCCGGACCATTAGCCATTTCAGTTTCATGCCCCAGATCGCCAGGCTCGATAACCGCGTCGTCACTCATGATAATCGCCCGCTGGATGCGGTTCTGCAACTCGCGTACATTGCCCGGCCACTCATAGTTTTTCAGATAATTCACTGCGGCGGCGCTGAACCTTCGCACTTTCTTTTTATATTCATCATTGAATTTTCGCAGAAAGAAGTTGGCCAGCAGCAGGATATCGTCGCCCCTTTCCCTAAGCGGCGGCAGTGCAATGGTAATAACGCTGATCCGGTAATAAAGATCCTCCCGGAAACGTCCCTCGCTGATCGCCTTGACTATATCCACATTGGTTGCACACACGGTACGCGTATCTATGGAGATATTCTCCCGGCCGCCAACCCTCTGGATGACACCTTCCTGCAGGAAGCGCAGCAGTTTCACCTGCAGATTGAAGGGGAGTTCGCCGATCTCATCCAGAAACAACGTGCCTTTGTTGGCATACTGCAGTTTTCCCTGCACCATGGCATGCGCGCCTGTAAAAGAGCCTTTTTCATGACCGAACAACTCCGATTCCAGCAGGTTCTCAGGTATGGCCCCGCAGTTGATCGGAATGAAGGGCCCTTTTCTGCGGATGCCGGCCTCATGGATTGCCTGGGCAACCAGTTCTTTTCCGGTGCCACTCTCACCTGTAATAAATATCGACACATCGGAAGAGGCAACTTTCTTGATCGTGGCAAAAACAGTCTGCATCGCCTGGCATTGGCCGATTATGCCGCTGGAGTTTGCGGACTGGAGACCGATAGAGCTTTGAAGCTGACGATTCTGTTCCTCTATGTTGGCCAGGTGGAAAGCACGGTTGATGATCACCTTCAGCTCACTCAGTACCGGGGGTTTCGGGTAGAAGTCATAGGCGCCCATCTGCATTGCTTTAAGCGCATTTTCGCGTTCACTGTTACCGGTCAGCATGATGATCTTGGCATGCGGATTAATCTCCAGCATCTCGGCCAGGGCCCGGAAACCTTCTACCGAAGTATGCTCATGCGGCGGCAGTCCCAGGTCCAGCAACACCACTCCCGGCATGAATTTTCTGTACAGATTGAGAGCATCATTGACGCTGCCGGCCAACAGCACGGCATACTCTTCTCCCAACCCCCACTTTAATTGCTGACGAATATCCTGATTATCATCGACTATCAGCATTTTTTCCACGTTCTTCTCCTTATACGGATTCGGATATTGCAGCAGTTCCATGATCATCCATGTTGCTGAACCAGACGGTAAAGACCGTCCCCCTGCCGGCGACACTTGCCACCTCGATCCGACCTCCATGAGCTTCAATAATCTTGCGGCACTGATACAGCCCTATACCCAGCCCATGGCTCTTTGATGTCCTGAATGGCTTGAACAACTCATTGCGGATATAATTGGAAGTCATGCCGCATCCCCAATCCGTAACCCGGATATATGGAGCAGAGCTGGAACCGACTTCTATTACAACCGGCTCATGCGATTCTGACGCCTCAATGCCGTTCATCAACAGATTCATGACAACATTCCGGATCTGTTCCTCTTCGACACTCACCATGACCGGCTTTCCCGAAACAATGATTTTGAAGCCGGTTACCGATTCAGCGGTATTTTTGACCAACTCCAGCAGGTCGATCAGCTGTGGATTATGAACTTCCTTTTCACCCAGGTTTTTCAATCGGGCAATCAGCTTCTGCATCCTGAAAACGGTGTTGCCCAACGACTCAAGCATGTCCTGCTGAAATTCGGGATTTTGAATATGCCGGGCGGCATTTTCAACAATCAGGGAAAGATTTGAAACCTGGTTTTTAAGATCATGCGCAACGAATGTAGCCACGTTTCCAATCGCTTCTATTTCACGGGTATGGGAGATTTGCTCCGAAAGTTTCTGGTGCAGAATGGCAAGCGAAGCCTGCCTGGCAATCGTTTTCATCAGATCGTAATCTTCATAGATATAGGTTTCGTCATCTTTTATTATACGCCCCAGGGCAATAAACCCTTCCAGATGCGTACCGTCAAAGAGTGGAACGATGAATGATATCTCGTTATTCCTGAAGAAATGACTGTTTTCAGACATGATTTCAGGGTTTTCATCTTTGATGCAGACTACCCAGTCATTCTTTTCCATAAAACCGACCAGAGTATTTTCGCGCGCAATGCTGCCGCTGATCGATTCCATGCGATAATTGGCCGTCACACCGTATTCGCCGCAACTGTCCTCGTACAGAAACAAAGCTGCTCCGTCGATCCCGAAAATATCGCAATAGGCGGCAAGAATCCGCTCCAGGAGCTCATCTGAAGTGAGTGATGTGGAAAGTTGCCGGGTGAAACTCAGCCACTGGGTCCGGTAATCGTGCTTATGCTGGTAAAAGTTTTTGTGAAGTGCGACCTTGACTTCGCGCCGGACTCGCCCGGACAGCATCAGGATCAAAAGCGCAATTCCAAGCAGGAAAACAAATGATACGGTTACCGTACGAGGAAAAGAAACACCAAAATGCTGCATCCCTTCTCCGAGAAAACCGATCAGCAACAGATAAACACCGACTGCGACAAGAACGACCGATTTGAATGCCGCCTGACGTGAAACCTGAATCCTGACCTTCCCGCGTACTCTCAACATGGAATAAGCCATCATCGCTGCTGCCACCAGATACATCAGGGAGCGAACCGGAAGATAGCTCATGTTAAGAGTGCGGTACAGCAGGGCCTGGCTGTAGTAGAAAATTAGTACGGCAAGTATGGTTCCAATACCGATAATATCGAACTTGATCTTGTACTGGGCACTGGGGGATGCATTGGCAAAGGTTTTCTCGAAGTTCACCAAGCCGCACACAAGCCACACCATGATCCCAAGATAATAGAAATATCCGATGTTATTCAGAAAGAGGAGTCGCTCTGCGGGAAAATCAGGGGCATAAAAAAAAACGTCAAGTGGTTTAATGAAAGGTAACAGCACGGGCAAAAAAGACAGGACGATTACCGCTTGCAGTGGACGGCCGATTTTCCATGGACCGGCCTGTCGCGCAAATGTCAGACTGCTGATAAGCCATAAGGGGGGGAGTAACGACTCGCTGATCAACGCGCACCGCTTCCAAAAAATGGCATCCACGCCAGCAGTGAGTGCCATTAGATCAAACAGTTCCAGCAGTGCGGTTACAGCAAGTGCCGCACAGAAATACAGCCCGGAGCGCGAGCGGTCCCTGGCAAGCGACAAACCGGTCAGCGCCAGCAAGGCAACCACCGCTGTTATGGATATAACCGTATTGTTCATATTCACTTTCAGGCTACATTCGCCTACCGCGTTCCAGCCCAATTAATCTTTAAACCTTACACTAAACAATGCAGTTAACCGCCGATGAACGCAGCCACACGCAGATAAAACCTTGAAGAACACATGAATTAAGGTTTTGGAGCTACCAAAAAGGCATTTGATATACTAATACCACGGAACACTATAATCTTCGCAAACCAACCCCTCCAAACCTCCCCTTATCAGGGGAGACTTAAAGGCTTCCCCCCTGACAAGGGGGGATTGAGGGGGGTTGGTTTAGATGTTACAGCTCACTCGGCGTGCATCCGGCTTTATCGGCGGTTTTACTGCGCTTTACAGTCTCCAGACCCTAATGCCGGCGGCCTTTAACTCTTGCTGGTCAAAGATCCCTTTGACGTCAACCAGTACCGGGTTATCAGGCATCAATCGCATCAGTTCAGCAACACCCCAGGCTCGGAACAGCTCATGAGACACCGCCGCAACCACGGCCGCGGAAGGCTTGAGTTCTACTTCGGGACAGAGCGTAACTCCGTACTCATGAATCGCCTCGTCCGGATCCGCGCACGGGTCACAAACCTGAACATCGACACCGTAATCCTCCAGCTCGCGTATTATGTCAATTACCTTGGAGTTACGCAGATCAGGGCAATCCTCCTTAAAGGTCAAACCAAGAACCGTGACCCTGTTTCCAAGGATATTATGGCCTGAGTGAATCATCTCCTTTACGGTGCGCTGGGCAATAAATTTGCCCATGCCGTCATTGATACGACGGCCGGCCAGAATTACCTGCGGGATGTAACCTACCTTTTCGGCCTTGTGCGTCAAGTAGTACGGATCAACACCGATACAGTGCCCACCCACCAACCCAGGTTTGAACTTGAGAAAATTCCACTTGGTGCCGGCCGCTTCGAGCACTTCCAGCGTGTCCAGCCCGAGCATGTTGAAGATCACGGCGAGCTCGTTCATCAACGCGATATTCAGGTCGCGCTGGGTGTTTTCGATGACCTTGGCGGCCTCGGCCACCTTGATCGATGTTGCCCGGTGAACTCCGGCGGTCACCACCGATTCATAGACTCCGGCAACAATTTCCAGGGTCGCGGCATCC
>JAURXC010000116.1 GCA_030654645.1 Deltaproteobacteria bacterium
ATGACGATCAAGGCAGGAATGGCAACAATTGTCATCAGCACGTTGAAGATAAGACTCTGCATCGGGATCGGGGGCGGGGCACAGGTGAAAACACCGCCAGTCTCCCTCGGCGAGAACATGGTCAGCACCAGGCTGGCGGCAAGCGCATTGGTGATGCCGATAACCGTGTACATCAGCATCGCGGCCACGGTTCCATGCAAGGGGACGTCCATCACATGCCGGAAGAAGAGCCCGATCAACGGAGCGCCGACAAAAAGCCAGTAAAGAGTGTCACACAGGATCAGGTTCCTGGCAACTCCCCGCCTGATCAGCATTCCCACGAAAAGCGCTTCTCCGCAGAGCCAGATCATCGCATATGGATGACCGAAGAGAACGACTGTCCAGCAAGATGCTGCAATGGCGGCCGGAATTGCCCACCAGACGCCGAAGAGACGTAAAACCAGCATTACCGCAATGCTGCCGAACAGGTAGTTGAAACCGGCAAAAAGGCGCAATGCGAAATAATTGCCGGCAAAACCAAGTACAACCAGGACAACCAGCAGCAAAAACGACCGCGCGGACCGTCTTGTTATCTGGAGCGGAACCGTCATCATAAAACCCCGCAGGCATGGATAATAAAAGACATTATCCAATAGCATACTTTTCGCTTCATTATAAGACGATTAAACGCACCGGAAAACAAACCCGCACAACGGTCTTGAATGATGCGGATTAAAAGGGTAATATGCCCGGCCATCCAAACCCGACCTGTTAAACAGGATAAGAGCCTTAACGAAGTTATTTTCTGCCTGAAAATAACTTCTAATTTACTAAAAGGAGATCAACCATGAAACGATGTATTCTTGCCATGCTGTCCCTGCTGGCCATCGCAACAACCGCCGGCGCCGCCGACTCGATTGCGGTCGGTGTCCGTGCCGGAGCCGCTGCCGGTGAAAGCAGCTACAGCACCGAAGTGTTCGGAGACCTGTACCTGAACCGCCTGGTGTCCATCGGCGCAACCCTTGGCTACACGATGATTGACAAGGATGACAAACGCACCTTTAGCCGCGATGAATCGGTGCCCATTACGGCGCTATTCAAAGTGCATGCGCCGATTCCCTTCGTCAAGCCCTATGCCGGCCTCGGCCAGGCACTTATCTTCCACGACAAGCGCGGCACCAAGGGGAGCGTGATCGGACTGGCGGGACTGAACTTCCCGATCGGGCCGATTTTCCTGAACGCCGAGTACCGCCGCCAGTTTGACGACAAGCTGGACATCCTGGCCGGCGGTGTCGGAATCAGCTTCTAATCGACTTACAACCCTAAAAAAGGCCTGTCTCCGATGCACCGGGGACGGGCCTTTTTTACATCATCGCCCCCCATCGGCACGCAATTTCGGAGCGCCAAACATTTGTTATTCTAATTCCATTGGTTAACATGTAGTGAGTATACAGACTTGTCTTGTATTATCTGATTTTTTCAGATAATAATTACCCTCTTAAGCTCGCAATTATTTTCAAGCTTATTACGGACGTTAAGTTAAAGTTTTTGTCTCGGCGACAGGAGATTCACGTTTGACACAGCTTAAACATAAGGATGGCGCCGGCGGCAATCCGCCTGAAAGCAGTCTCCTCGGATGGTTTTGTCCCGGGCCGGCGGATGCGCATCAACAAAAAGAAGGCTTGGGCGCTGCGCTGCTTTCGCTGCGTTCGCCGCTCTTTATCACCAGCGACAACGGTGCATTCAATTCCGCATCGCGCGGATCGGCCCTGTTTGGCACGGAGAAACCGGCAGCCGGCGCCCTGCCACTGGCAGGGTACGCGCCACCGCTTTTGCCGCAAAACCTCGGTGATCCGGACTTTTGTGCGGAATTGGGACTGCGCTACCCCTATATCGGCGGCTCGATGGCCAAAGGGATCAGCTCGGTTTCAATGGCCGAGGAACTTGGCAAAGCGGGCATGCTCGGCTTCTTCGGCGCGGCCGGCCTGCCGCTTTCAGCCGTGGAAGCCGCGATAGACCACCTGAGCAGCAAAGAAATCCCGTTCGGCTGCAACCTGATCCACTCTCCCCACGAACCGGAACTGGAAAAGGCGCTGGCCGAACTGTTTATCAAAAAAGGGGTCCGACTGGTGGAAGCCTCGGCCTTCCTCAAACTGACCCTGCCCCTGGTCCGTTATCGCCTGCACGGCATCCACCGCGCCGCCGACGGCACGGTCATGACACCCAACCGGATCATTGCCAAGGTCTCCCGGGAAGAACTGGCGGCCCGTTTCTTTGCGCCGCCTCCCGGATCATTCCTGAAGGAACTGCTGGCCGCCGGCGAGATAACCGCCGAACAGGCAGGACTGGCCGCTGAAATACCCATGGCCCAGTACATAACCGCCGAAGCCGACTCCGGCGGACACACCGATAACCGCCCGTCGAGCACGCTCTTTCCGACCATCCTCTCGCTTGCAGCCCGACTGCAGGCCGAACATGGCTACGGTTCTCGCCTGCATGTTGGACTGGCCGGCGGCATCTCGACCCCGGCCGCGGCCGCCGCGGCCTTTACCATGGGCGCCGCCTATATCATGGTCGGCTCGGCCCACCAGGCCTGTGTTGAATCGGGCACCTCCGACGAGGTGCGCGCGATGCTGGCCGAGACCCGCCAGGCCGATGTGACCATGGCTCCCGCGGCCGACATGTTCGAGATGGGTGTTGACGTACAGGTATTGAAACGCGGCACCATGTTCCCGATGCGGGCCGCCAAGCTGTACGAACTCTACCGGGCACACAACAGTATCGACGAAATACCGCTCCCGGAAAGGGAAAAGCTCGAAAAAGCGGTTTTCCGCGCACCGCTGGACGAGATCTGGCAGGCGACCCGCGGCTACTTCCTGAAGCGCGACCCGAACCAGGCAAGGCGGGGGGACCAGGAGCCGAAACACCGCATGGCGCTGGTCTTCCGCTGGTATCTGGGGCAGGCCGCCCACTGGGCCAAGGACGGTGATTCGTCGCGCAAGATCGATTACCAGGTCTGGTGCGGCCCGGCCATGGGCGCCTTCAACGAATGGACCGCCGGCTCGTTCCTGGAAGCTCCATGCAACCGGACCGTGGTCACGGTTGCACTAAATATTCTTTTTGGCGCAGCGGTGCTGACCCGCGCCAACTTTCTCAGCTGCCAGGGGATACCTATCCCGCCAGAGGCCCTGCGCATGGAACCGCTCGAACTTGCAAAAATCAAGGAGTACCTTTAGGTGAAAACGCACGATCAGAAACCGGCACCATCCAACAGTTCCGTACCACTGGCCATTATCGGCATCGGTTGTCTCTTTCCGCAGGCTGACGACCAGCAATCCTACTGGTCGAACATCGCGGACGGGATTGATGCCATCACCGATATCCCGGCAACCCACTGGCGGGTGGAAGATTATTACGACCAGGACCAGAAGAGCCCCGACCGCACCTATGGCCAACGTGGCGGTTTCATCTCGCCGGTTGATTTCAACCCGATGGAGTTCAACATCCCCCCCAACGTGCTTGAAGCCATCGACACCTCCCAGCTGCTGGGACTGGTCGCGGCCGGACAGGCTTTGAAGGATGCCGGTTACGGACCGGAACGTGAGTACGACCGCAGCAAGGCCAGCGTCATACTGGGTGTCACCGGCACACTCGAACTGGTGATCCCGCTGGGAGCACGACTGGGGCACCCGATCTGGCGCAAGGCGCTCAAGGAGGCCGGTGTCGCCGAGAACGTCAGCGAAGACGTGGTGCAGCGCATCGCCGATGCCTACGTGCCCTGGCAGGAAAACTCGTTCCCCGGCCTGCTGGGCAACGTGGTGGCCGGACGGATCAGCAAGCATTACGACCTGGGCGGCACCAACTGCGTCGTGGACGCGGCCTGCGCCAGCTCGTTCAGCGCCCTGCACCTGGCCAGCATGGAACTTGCCACCGGCAAGTCCGACATGGTGGTGACCGGCGGCATCGATACCTTCAACGACATCTTCATGTACATGTGCTTCAGCAAGACACCGGCCCTTTCGCCGACCGGCAACGCCAAACCGTTCGACTCCTCGGCCGACGGCACGATCCTGGGAGAAGGGCTCGGCATAGTCGTGATCAAGCGCCTGGCCGACGCCGAGCGCGATGGCGACAAAATCTATGCGGTGATCCGCGGCGTCGGCTCTTCAAGCGACGGCAAAGGGGACGCGATCTACGCCCCCAGCGCCGCCGGACAGAAAAAAGCGCTGCGGGAGGCCTACGATCGCGCCGGTGTCACCCCCGACAGTATCGGTCTGCTGGAAGCGCACGGCACCGGCACCAAGGTCGGCGATGCGGTCGAAGTCAACGCGCTGCGCGAAGTTTTCGGCGAAGCCGAAACCCCCTGGTGCTCACTGGGATCGGTAAAATCCCAGATCGGACACACCAAGGCCTCCGCCGGAGCGGCGGGGATGATCAAGGCTGCGCTGGCCCTGCACCACAAGGTGCTGCCGCCGACGATCAAGCTGCAAAAGCCGCTGGACGAGGTAACCTCCGGCCGCACCCCGTTCTACCTGGCAACTGAAAAGCGCCCCTGGCTGCCCCACGGCAACACGCCGCGCCGGGCCGGCGTCAGCGCCTTCGGTTTCGGCGGTTCCAACTTCCACCTGGTGCTGGAGGAATACCGCCCCGAAAAGGATGCAACGGAGTGGAACGGCAACGTCCAGATTTTCGCCTTTTCCGGCGCCGATGCCTCCGGACTGGATGCCGCCCTGGCAACAATACCACTCCAGGCTTCCTGGAACGAGCTGAGGGGTTCGGCGGCAGCTTCGCGGGCCTCGTTCAACAGCAGTGCAAACTGCCGGCTGACGCTGGTTGTGGAGCGTAGCCAGACCCAACTGGCCACGCTGGTTGCCAACGCCCGTAATATGCTGCAGAAAAATCCGCTGACCGGCTGGAACACACCCGACGGCGCCAGTTACGCCTGCGGAGCGAAGAACGGTGCCCTGGGCATGCTCTTCCCGGGCCAGGGAGCACAGTACACCGGCATGCTCAGGGACCTGTCCTGCCGTTTCCCCCAGGCGCTGCAGACCCTGGCCGCCGCCGATGCCGGCTACGGCGAGGTCGATGGCAAGCTGCTGTCCGACCTGATCTACCCGGCCACCGCCTTTGATGCTGAAACTCGTGAACGCCAGGAAGAGCAGCTGCGGGCGACCGAAGCCGCCCAACCGGCCATCGGCGCGGTCAGCCTGGCGGCGCTGAAGATCCTTGAATCGTTCGGCATCGCCCCGGAAGCGGTGGCAGGCCACAGCTACGGCGAACTGACCGCCCTCTGCGCGGCCGGCGTGTTCGATGAGACCGTGCTACACGAGCTGTCGCGGCTGCGCGGCCGCCTGATGGGCGCCGGCGGCGGCGACAAGGGCAGCATGCTGGCGGTTCCCGCCCCCCTGGCGACCGTCGAACAGATCATCGTCGAAGAAGGACTGGAGCTGGTGATCGCCAACCGCAACGCCCCCTCCCAGGCGATCCTGTCCGGGACTACGGCCGAGATCGAACGGGCCGCAAAGATCCTTGCCGGCCGCAAACTCTCCTGCAAGCGCCTGCCGGTGGCTGCCGCTTTCCACAGCCCGCTGGTGGCCGATGCCGCGGCGCCGTTCCTGGCCGCGCTGGATAAGATCGATTTCAAGGCCGCCCGGATTCCGGTTTACGCCAACAGCACCGCGGCAGTATACCCGACCGGCACCGACGCTGCCAAGGCACTGCTGGCCGGGCAACTGGCCAGGCCGGTGGAGTTCGTGGACGAGATCGAAGCGATGTACGCCGCCGGTGTACGGACTTTTGTCGAAGTCGGCCCTGGCGCCAGGCTGACCGGCCTGGTTTCGGCCATCCTGGGTCAACGCGAACATGTGGCGCTGGCGCTGGACGCATCGGGTGGCAAACGCTCCGGCCTGTACGACCTGGCCCGCGTTCTGGCAAAACTGGTCGCGCTCGGCTGCGATGCGCGCCTTTGCGACTGGGACGGAGACTACCGGCCGGCCGTTGCCAGCGGCAAGAAGCCGCTGATGACGGTGCCGATCTGCGGAGCCAACTACGTAAAACCGAAACCACAGCGTCCGGCGGTTGCCCGTGCAGCAGCAGCGGTTTCCGCACCGCAAACGGCGGTAATACCGGCAGCGCCCGTTCACTACACAGTACCCACGGCAACCGTTCAGACCCCGCTTTCACGGGACGCGCTGGCCGAATCGCTGCGGGTGACCCGGGAAGGCATGGCGGTACTGCAGAAGATGCAGGAAGAAACCGCCCAGTTGCACCGCCGTTTCCTGGAAGGACAGGAAACCGCCAGCCGCACCATCCAGACCCTGCTGGAACAGCAACAAACCATGCTTCAGGGGGGCAGTGTAGTCACGCACTCTTTCACGGTTCCGGCTGCAGCGCCTGCTGTTGCCGCTTCGCCGTCAGCCACGCCTGCCCGCGTCAGCGCACCGGCTCCGCTGCAACCGGCCGCTGTCCCGTCAGCCGCCGTCGCACAACCGGCACCGGACAGGATCACCGAAACGTTGTTGGCGGTGGTGGCCGAGAAGACCGGCTATCCGGTCGAAATGCTGGAACTGGACATGGGCATGGATTCAGACCTGGGCATCGATTCCATCAAGCGGGTCGAGATCCTCTCGGCACTGCAGGAACGC
>JAURXC010000118.1 GCA_030654645.1 Deltaproteobacteria bacterium
CAATGACGCGCCGGCCCTGGCCGCCGCCACGGTCAGCTGTTCCTTGACCGGTTCCAGCGATATCGCGCTGGAAAACGCCGACGTGATCATCACAGGCGATGACCTGTCAAGAATCGTCACCGCCTGGCGCATCAGCCGTGCTACAGTAAGTATCATCAAGCAGAACCTGGCCTGGGCTTTTCTGTACAATCTGATCGGCATCCCGATCGCGATGTCGGGCCATCTGACGCCGGTCTACGCGGCCGTGGCCATGACCGCCAGTTCGCTGCTGGTTTCGCTCAACTCGCTGCGCCTGATGAGGTTCAAGTAACATGGATGAAACCCTGATTATCCTGATAATCCTGTCTCTCTGCCTGGGTGCGGCCTGCTGGCTGGTGTTCATCTGGGCGGTCAAGAAGGGGCAGTTCGAGGATGTGGAAAAGCCCAAGCATCGCATGCTGGATGATGATTGATTAATTGACAATCAGGATTAAATGGGGTTTCATTATACGCAATATCGGATAATCGAGTGATGGGGGATGTTACATGACCAGGGATGAACTCGTGGTTTACTGGGTCGGGTCGGCGCATGAGGATCTGGAAGTCATGGATAGCCTCTTTTAAAAGGGGCATTTTGTCTGGTCACTTTTTCTTGGCCATCTGGTTCTTGAAAAACTGCTCAAGGCGTTTTACGTTCATCAAATCGGGCCAGATACACCATATAGCCACAACCTACTGAAGCTTGCGCGTGAGGCCGGCCTTCAACTTAATGATTCACAGGAAGAATTCATGTTGGAAGTAACAACCTACAATATCAAAGGGCGGTATCCAGATTACAAAAGAGATTTTCACCGGATAGCTACGCGCACCTACACTGCCGAACGCATCAATGTTATCAGGGAGTTTGCACAATGGCTTACAACGAAGATGACAGCCTGATAGAAGGCACGGTTCAGCGCTATTTGAATACCCTGGCCGAAAACAATATTTCCGTCTCACGACTCTATCTGTTTGGTTCCTGTGCAAAAGGCACCCAGCGGAAAGATAGCGATATTGATCTCGCGGTCTTTTTGGATGAGGATTCCATTGATCGATTTGAGACGGATCTTCGCCTGATAAAGTTGACCCGCCATGTTGACCTGCGCATAGAGCCTCATTCATTTTGTCGGAAAGATATCACAGATCCTGATCCGTTTGTCGGGGAAATCCTGGCTACCGGCATACGCATGGATCACTTTGGTGGGATTGCCGAAAAAGGCGTGGATTACGTGGCGGATACAGGTGTTGCGGAACCTACTGATAATGTTAAAAACAATGAAAAATAAGCTGAAGATATTTGGAGCTACTTATTAATTGGCAATCAGGCTTACGTTTGGTTATTGTCGCGTCAATCACCATATTCAAGGAGGAATTATGAAAAAAACTCTATTGGCCCTGTTTTTTGTGTTTGCAACTTCCGTCATGGCCATGTCAGCCGACACCCTGCCGAAACCGGATGTTTTGAATGAAGAGAATGTATCCATGACAAAGGGTTTTTCCAGTTATGATACTATAATTATTAACAACCTTGATATGGATCATGCCGAATACTCCAGAGTCGATGAGGAAGAAAAAAACAAGATAGAGTCTATGAAGCCAATGATGAACACTATATTTACTTCAACAATAGAAACAGAGTTGAAAAAAAGAAAATTATTCAAAAATATAAAGATAAATGCAAAGCCCGAGGGTAACGAATTAATCTATAATGCCGCAGTAGATGAATTTAATGCAGGTAGCAGGGCTCTTACTATGTTTGTTGGATTCGGTTCAGGTAAAGTGCATGTTGTTATGACAGGTAAATTCATTGATGCAAAAACTGGTAAAGAGCTTGCCTCTTTTAAGGATCAAGAGGCAGGTGGCTTTTTTGGCTCACAAGATTTAAGTGGATTTGAAGGTAAATTCCCGGCTTTTGTTGGACGAATTGCGACATTATCAACGGATTTTATTGAGAAGTTGTATAAGTAATTTTATATATACCTGATCAAGCTGTACTGATATATTTCCTGAAGTAACAGACGTAAAATGGCCCGTGGGATCAATTCTCACGGGCCGTTTTTTTGCTTATTATCAAGTCTGAATAATATTACTGCGCAGCTTTTACCATCAAATCGCTGACCAGCCTGGTGAAACGGAGCGGATCCTTGATGGTCGATCCCTCGGTCAAGAGCGCCTGGTCGTAAAGCAGGTCGGCATAGTCGGCCAGGGCGGCGGCCGAGGCGTCCTTCTGGTGGATGGAGGCCATTGCCTTCAGGATGGCGTGGTCCGGGTTCAGTTCCAGGATGCGCTTGGAATCGGGCACGGTCTGGTTCATGGCCTTCATGATGCGCTCCATGTTGGCGTTCATGCCGTACTCGTCGGCCACCAGGCAGCAGGCGCTGTCGGTCAGGCGGTTGGAGAAACGCACCTCCTTGACCTTGTCCTTCAGTCGATCGCTGATCAGCGAGATCAGGTCACTGAACTCCTTCTGGGCTTCTTCGCGCTTCTTTTCCTTCTCTTTCTTCTCTTCTTCGCTGTCAAGGCCGATATCGCCGCGATCGACCGCCTTGAGCGGTTTTTCGTTGTACTCGGTCAGTGACTGCACCACCCACTCGTCGACCGGGTCGGTCAGGAACAGTACTTCGTAGCCCTTGGCGCGGAACATCTCCAGATGTGGTGACTGCTCCAGGGTTTCACGGCTGCTGCCGGTGATGTAGTAGATTTCCTTCTGACCTTCCGGCATGCGCTCGACATAGTTCTTCAAAGAAGCAAACGAACCGGCTTCAGTGGATGTGCTTTCAAACAGCATCAATTCCTGAAGCTTTTCCTTGTTGGCGTAGTCGAAATGCATCCCTTCCTTGATCACCTGGCCGAATTCCTTCCAGAAGGTCACGTACTCATCGAAGGATTTGTCCTTAACTTCAGCCAGTGTCGAAAGAATCTTGCCGACCAGGCTCTTCTGGATGCGCTTGATCTGCACGTCTTCCTGCAGGATTTCGCGGGAGACGTTCAACGGCAGGTCGGCCGAATCAACGACCCCCTTGACGAAACGCAGGTAGTCCGGAATCAGCTCTTCACACTTGTCGCTGATGAAGACGCGGCGTACGTACAACTGCAGACCCTTTTTGCGATCGTTCATGAACATGTCGAACGGTTTCTTGGCCGGCAGGTAGAGCAGGGCCTTGAACTCGCTGGTTCCCTCGGCCGAGAAGTGGATCGTGCGGAAGGGGGCGTCGTAGTCGTGGGAAACGTGCTTGTAGAACTCGGTATACTCTTCTTCGGTTACTTCGCTCTTGGGGCGGGCCCAGATCGCCTTCATCGAGTTGAGGGTCTGCTCCTCGGTTTTCTCGATCGTGCCGGCGCCCTCGATCTCTTCGCCGTTCACCCCCTTGGGAGTCTCGGTGCGGGTAACGTCCATCACGACCGGATACTGGATGTAGTCGGAGTACTTCTTGACGATCGAGCGGATCTTCCACTCATCCAGGTACTGCTTGAACTCTTCCTTCAGCTGCAGCGTGATTTCGGTGCCACGCTTTTCGAGACTGCACTCTTCGATGGTGTAACTGCCGTCGCCGGTGGATTCCCAGCGGCAACCGGAATCAGCGGCGGTTCCGCCCTTGCGGGTTTCCAGCGTTACCTTGTCCGACACCATGAACGAGGCATAGAAACCGACGCCGAACTGGCCGATCAGTTCCGGGCTGTCACTGGCGGCTTTGTCTTTCAGGTTCTGCATGAAGGCTTTGGTACCGGAGCGGGCGATGGTGCCGATGTTCTCTTCCACTTCGGCCATGGTCATGCCGATACCGTTGTCGCGGATGGTGAGCGTGCCGGCCTCTTTATTGGGGATCAGCTTAATCTTCCAGTCACTGTCGTTCTCCAGCAGCGCCTCGTTGGAGTGCGATTCAAAGCTGACCTTGTCGATCGCGTCCGAGGCGTTGGAGATCAATTCACGCAGGAAGATGTCCTTGTTGGAATAGAGCGAGTGGATTACCAGATCGAGCAGCTGCTGTACTTCGGTCTGGAACTGTTTGGTTGTCTTTGACATAAACGGTGCGTCTCCTTGATGTGATTATTTGTAACTTTGGCAACATAACCATCCGGAACCGGATTTTCAAGGGGGTCGTTGCAATTATTGCGATTCAGGATTTTCCAAGGTTCAATCGTTGTTTGAAATAGTTGTCTTGCATGTATGATGAATTTACTAACATTAGAAATATTGAAGTGTTTACGGATCAGTGGTATTTTCTAACAATGATCACCAAAATAGTACAAATATGGGCGACTCTGATTAGTTAAATCTCTGTTCCGCAGTAAAGAATCGACTGAAATACAGAGTGCTCAAAAACCAGTTTTCTTCAAGCTGAAAGCAGTTAGTGGTTTGTAATTCGCCCGGATAATTGTAATTATATTTAATAATAAAATTAAACTGTCGTTATATCCGGCTACTTGATCTGGTTTTTGCTGTTCCATGTTTCAGTTTTCTTCGTAGTTTAGAAAGTCCGGAATGCGCGCGGTAAAAACTTCTGCACAAATATTCAGAAAGTGAGGTGTGGCATGGCAAGATTATTTGGACGCGTAATAATGGGAATCATACTCTGCAGCGCCTTGTTGATCGGCAATGCCTTTGCCGATGCGCCAAAAATTGTGAATTACCAGGGCTATCTGACCGATGCCGCCGGGACTCCGGTCAGCGGCGCCAACTCGATGGTGTTCAACCTCTATAACGCCAGCGTCGGAGGCGTTTTGCTCTGGAGCGAAACCCAACCGGCCGTAACGGTCACCAACGGCATCTACCAGGTAAACCTGGGATCGGTGACCCCCTTCAATCTCTCCTTTGACCAACCCTATTACCTGGGAGTCGCGGTTGGGGCGGACCCGGAGATGACCCCGCGCCAGGCCTTTACCGGCACACCCTATGCCCTGGGTCTGGCTCCCGGCAGCAGCGTTACCCTCAGCGATTCCAGCAACAATAATCCCGCGCTTTCCGTATCCAGCAACAGCACCAACGCCAATGCCTTCAGCGTCACCAAAACCGGTCTGTACGGTTATGGCGGGTCATTTGTGATCAATGAAGCGACAAATAATTACGCATCTGTTTACGGTTATACTCAAGGTACCGGAACCGGTATCTATGGTGTCGCCACAACCGGCGCTTCCGCCGGCCAGTTTGATATCGGAGGCGCGTCCAACTCCAAACCGGCCCTGCTGGCCCAGACACTGGGAACCGGAAATGCCGGACGGTTTACCATTAATAACCCCTCCAGCACCAACCACTCCATCTATACCAGCACCCCCGGCAGCGGTTACGGGGTCTGGGCTAGCAGCGCTTCCGGGATCGGGGTTTACGGCACCAGCGCCACCAGCAATGGCATCTTCGGCATAACCAGCAACGGGGTGACCGGTGTCACCGGCCGTGCCGATAACGTAGCAGGTTATGGAGTCTATGGAGTTAACTGGGCCACCGGCGCCTACGGATATCTGGGCAAGGAATACGGCGTTTTTGGCAATGCGGGAAGTATGGCCGGGGTCAGAGGGCAGAGCAGTTCTTCATATGGCGTCTATGGCAGCAGTACATCAGCCTATGGTGTTTATGGAACCAGCGACTCCTCAAGCGGAGTCCACGGCAGCAGCAGCACCTCAAATGGTGTTTACGGCAGCAGCGCCTCTTCACACGGTATCTATGGAATAAACACAGCCGCTACCTCCGGTATCGCCGGTGTCTATGGCCGGGCCAATAAC
>JAURXC010000139.1 GCA_030654645.1 Deltaproteobacteria bacterium
GACATCGTTGCGCCGCTCACGCAGCGGGGGCAGGTGGATGTTGACCACGTTCAGCCGGTAGTAGAGATCCTCCCGGAATATGCCCTGTTTGATCGCCTCTTTCAGGTCGGAGTTGGTCGCGGAAAGTATCCGCACATCAACCCGGGTGGGGGTGGTGTCGCCCAGTCGGTTGAATTCCTTTTCCTGCAGGAAGCGCAGCAGGGTCTTCTGGACATTGATCGGCAGGTTGCCGACTTCATCCAGAAAAAGCGTGCCGCCGTTGGCCGCTTCCAGGAGTCCCTGGCGACTCTCCTTGGCTCCGGTGAAGGCGCCTTTCTTGTAGCCGAACAGCTCGCTTTCCAAAAGGGTTTCCGGCAGAGCGCCGCAATTGATTGCAATGAACTTCTTTTCCCGGCGGGGTGAGTTATAGTGGATGGCCTGGGCGATCAGTTCCTTGCCGGTGCCGGACTCGCCGGTGATAAGCACTGATGTGTCCCTGACGGCAACCTTTTCAACTCTTTCCAGTATGGTTTTTAAACCTTCGCATGAACCGATTATATTGTCAAAACAGAACTTTGCTTCCAGCTCGGCGCGCAATTCGCGATTTTCTTCGATCAGCTGTGATTGCTGCAGCGCGTTCTTGACCCGGTAGATCAGCTCATCCGGTTCAAACGGCTTGGTCAGCATGTCGTAAGCTCCCTTGCGCAATGCCTGGATCGACATGTCAACCGTGGCATAGGCGGTGATCATGATCACCGGCATGTCCTTCTGCTTTTCCTTGATTGCCTGCAGCACTTCCAGTCCGCTCATGCCCGGCATCTTGATGTCACTGATTACCAGATCCCAAGCCGTGCCCTTGAACTCTTCAACCGCCTTCTGCGGAGAGGTATAGGCCTTGGCCAGATAGCCGTGATCGATAAGGATGCTCTCCATCATCCGGCAGAGTCCCTCTTCGTTGTCAATCAGCAGAATGCGCTTTTTGCTGGTCATTTACAGTTCCTCCTGATCAACCGGCAGTATTACCGTCACGCAGGTGCCTTGTCCGATGACGCTCTCGATCAGGATTTCGCCATGATGCTGATCGATAATCTGTTTGGTGATGGCAAGCCCCAGGCCGGTGCCGCGCTCCTTGGTTGTGTAGAATGGCTCGAATATTTTTTCAAGGCTTTCCTGAGGTATGCCACAGCCGCTGTCCAGGAATTGTATCCTGATCCGGTTGTTTGGAGCCGGTTCGGTTTTTACGCAGAGTTTGCCCCCCTCCGGCATCGCTCCGCCGGCATTCAGGATCAGATTGATTGCAACCTGACGCATCTGGTCGCCGTCAAGTTCAACCCGAGGGAGGGCCGGCGCGAAGTCGGTGGTGATTGTAACACCGCGCATATCGGTGTGGTTAGCCGCAAAATCGACAATCTGCTGCAACAGGTCGTTGAGATCGGTTATTTCCAGCGTCGGACGTGGAGTACGGGCGTATGACAATAGATCCTGGACGATTTTTTTGCAGCGTTTGCTCTCACGTTTTATTTCGTGGATATATTTGTAATTGGGGTCCTCTTCACTCATCTTGCCTTCAAGGTAGCCGGCATAACCGAGAATGACACCCAGTGGGTTATTGATCTCATGGGCGACACCCGATGAAAGTACCCCGAGCGAAGCCATTTTCCCCTGTTGGGCCAGGCTGGCCTCCATGTCCCGGTTGCGCCGGATTATTTCGGTCATCCGATTGAAAGCGCCGGCCATTTCGGCCAGTTCGTCTTCACCGGTTACTTTCATGCTTTCGTCCAGTTTGCCTCGTTTTACCCGGCGGATGACCTCGATCATGTGCGTGATCGGGCTGGTAATGATCGTGGAGGCCCTGAAGACCATCATTGTTGAAGTGATCCCGACTACCATGATCAGCAGGATCATGCTGTACATGATGTGTGTCTTGATCTTGTTGGCTTCCAGGTAGAACTCATCCTCATAGGATCCGACCGCGATGATCCAGTCCCACGGCTTGAAGTATTCATAACGAACGATCTTCATCCGTGCTGCCTTGTCACCGATATTTTTCCAAGGGTAACGGATCCAGCCGCTTTTCTTGGTACACATCTCCCGTATGAACTGATTGCCGTCCAGATCCTTGGCGTCAATCAGGTTCTTGCCTTCCGAATCAGGGTGGATCGTGAAGGTGCCCTTGCTGTTCATGCAGAAGATGTAGCCGGTCGCTCCGACCTTTTTAATCTTGATACTGTTTTTCAGCGCAGCAAATGATTTTCGCTCGAAAGCGGCCTCTTCCGAGGTCTCGTCCAGGTAACCACCGGCGGCGATGATCCAGTCCCATTCACGGAAGTAGCGATAGGCAACGATCTTGTTGCGCGGGTATTTGTCTCCCAGCACCTCATTGCGCCAGGGGTAGGTGATGTAAAGCGTTTCTCCGTCCTTCGAGGCTTTGGCGGTCCTGCATATTTCACGGATGAAGTAGCGTCCGTTTTCATCGCGCTCGTCAAAGACATTCTCGCCTTCCCGGGCGATGTGGACCTGCAGGTCGCCTTTGCTGGTCATGGCATAGATATAGCCGGTTTCGCCGACATTGACCTTTTTAAGGGCCTTTCTTGCCTCCTGTTTTGCCAATTCCAGGCCAATCTGCCCCTTTTTATGCTGGTTGTGTTCACTTTCCACCAGGTTATAGGAGAGTGACGTCAGGGTCGCCAGTTCCTGGTTCAGGTATCGCAGGCGATCCTGCTTGTAAACCTGGAACTGCTGATAGTGGGAGTTGAGCAGGTCGAGGCAAAAGGCCGACATGTGCTGAAGGTCGTCCTTGCTGGTTTTGGTCACGCCGCGATAGGCCTGTTGATTGGCAATAAAGCCGATCACGCCGGCTACGATAAAAATCGGACCGATCACCAGCGGCAGAACCAGCAACAGCAATTTCCCGCGCATCTTCAATGTTTTTAGCAAGTCGCTCATTTTGTTCCTGGATAGTGTATACAAATCCGCATCAACTGATATACCCGATTGGCGCGGCCAAATCAAGCGGTGAGGCTTGGAGGCGGCAAAAGGTTATGCTATCATGCCGGATATTATATGCGGTGGAGGTGGAATACGCCCACAAATGGGCCGAAGCGATCGGGCAGTCCCTCTACTACTCCCGCATGACCGGCAAAAAGCCGGGGGTAGTCCTTATAATGCGTGAGGAGGGCGATCAGCGTTTTGCCAGGAGGTCGCGAGCGGTTGCACAACAGCAGGGGATCAGGGTCTGGAGTGTCAAGCCGCGTGAACTGGAGTAGGAAACCGTCAACGGGTTGTCAGGGATTATTCTTCCTGCAGGATTTTCCGGTGTTCAAGGACGCTGTTTTCCAGTTTTACCTCGCGAATGATCTTTTCGGCTTCCTCGCTTGTCAAGCCTACGCTGGGACGGTTGCCCATCCAGTGGGTGACATCGCCTTTGCAGGGATCAAGCGGAACCGGAAGAGGCGGGCCCGGAATCGCCCTGCCGTCGATATAGAGGGCAGCTTGAAAGGCATCTTCATCGCGTACCAGGGCAAAATCGGCTTTCAATCCGTTCGAGAGAATTTTGCTGACAATGTTTCGCTTGAATATCATCTCTGGTTTCTCCGGTATTGGGATGGTGAATGAGTACTATGAAACAGTATTTTGGATAGTTAACCCGTTGTCAAATCAAAATGCAAGATTTTTTGGAGGTTCAGGTGTCACCGTCAACCCGAAACCAGGTTTTTATCAAAATGCTGGAAACGCTTTCACGCGATTACCTGCAGGGCAAGGAAGAGGTGCTGCGTCTGTCGGCGATTGCGCTGCTCAGCGGCGGACACATCCTGATCGAGGATCTGCCCGGCCTGGGCAAGACGACTGTCGCGCTGACACTGGCGGCCATCACCGGTCTTTCCTTCGGTAGGGTGCAATGCACCAGCGACCTGCTCCCCTCGGACATTACCGGTCTCTCGGTATTCAACCGTGATGAAGGGCAGTTCACTTTTCAGCCCGGCCCGATATTCAACAACATCGTGCTGCTGGACGAAATCAACCGCGCCATGCCGCGCACGCAGAGCGCGATGCTGGAAGCAATGGAGGAGCGGCGGGTGACGGTGGAAGGTGTCACGCATCATCTTCCGGGGCCGTTCATGGTCTTTGCCACCCAGAACCCGTCCGATCAGAGCGGCACCTTTCCGCTTCCCGAATCTCAGCTGGATCGCTTCCTGATCTGCACCGACATCGGTTATCCACCCAGGGTGCTTGAGCGGGGCATCATCGCCGGGGGCGGCATTCGTGAGCGCATCAGCGAAATGACGCCGCTGGTGACGCAGGACGACATCATGACGGCCCGTCGCGATGTTCATTCGGTTTACCTCTCCGACAAGGTACTGGACTATATCCATGCCTTGATCATTGCAACCCGCTCGGACGAGCTGATCCAGACCGGGCTTTCCACGCGGGCCGGCATCAACCTGGCGCAGGCGGCCAGGGCCTCGGCGTTCCTGGCCGGACGCGACTACGTAGCGCCGGATGATGTAAAAAACAGCGCTGCCGCGGTCTGCGCCCACAGGCTGGTAATGCGTGGTGGAGAGATGTCGGCATCTGAAAGGGGAATCGTTCTACGTACAATCATCGACCGCATACCGTTGCCTTTGGCCTGAAAATCACCAAGGCCGGCGGACTCTACATCGTCCTGACCCTGCTGCTGGGCTTCTCGGCGGTCAATACCGGCAACAACCTGCTGTTCCTGGTGGTCTCCGGGCTGCTGGCGTTCATGTCCGTGACCGGACTGGCGGGAATGTCCAATATCAAGCGGCTGACGCCCGTTGTTCTGCCACCGGATGACATCTTTGCCGGAATCGCGGCTCCGTTCCGTCTGCGTGTGAGCAACGGCAAGCGTCATCTCCCCTCCTTCCTGATCCGCGTCGAATGCCGGGACGGCCGGTCGCAGACATTTCCGGTCATCGACCGTCAGGCTTTCCGTGAAGGGAGTGTCATGCTCACCTTCGACCGGCGGGGACGGATTCCGGTCGGCCGGGTCACGGTCAGTTCAACCTATCCGGTCGGTTTTTTCACGCGCTACTGGACTTTCGACCTCGAAACCGGGATGACTGTCTTCCCGCATCCGCTGGCCGGCGGCTATCCTGCCTCCGGAATTGACGCCCCCCGCAGCGGCTCCGGCCTGCGCCGGGAACGGGGGCTCGATGGAGAGCTGGAACGGATTGACCCCTACACCGGGGCGGAACCGCTGCGGATGATCCATTGGAAACTCTCGGCCCGTGGCTCCGATTTCCTGGTCAAGGGCTTTGGCCGCCGTACCGCGACGCCGCTCAGCATCGATGTTGCGGAACTGCCGGGGCAGGGGCTGGAGGAACGGCTGTCCCGGGCGGCCTGGTTGGTGCGGCGCTGGGTGCCCGAACGTCCGGTCGGGCTGGTGTTGGGCGAGCGTGTGATCCCGCCCGGATGCGGCCGGCAGCATGGGCGCATGTTGCTGACGGAGTTGGCGTTATATGGTCTCGATTAGATTCATTGCCGCCATAATGACCTACGCCATCGGCCTGTGCGGAATACTGCCGCTCTTCCCCTGGCTGACCACGGTTCCGCGCCTGGTGCTGGCCGCCGGCTTCCTGGCCGGATTATGGCAGGATTCCAGGAAAAACTGGCCGCTTAAGCCCTGGATGCAGAACAGCGTGATAGTCCCGGTGTTTCTCTACTATGCGGTCCAGTTCAGCCGGGCAAATCCGATCCAGCCGGTGGTCAGCCTGCTGGCGATCATGCTGGCGGTCCGCCTTGCCGGAGAAAAGACGGTCCGGCACAGCCTGCAGATCCATGTGCTGGCGCTCTTCTGCCTGGCTTCCTCCTCGCTCTTCGATCTAAGCCCCATGTTCCTGCTCTATCTCGGCCTGATGCTGTTCCTGGTGGCGATCGCCCTGATTCTGCTGGCCTTCCAGGGCCAGGAAAACACCATGCTGCTGTCGAGGGCCGATCTGCGCAAGGTGCTGCAGGCCGGCTGCCTGATGCCGCTGCTGTCGCTTCCGTTGCTGCTGTTCTTCTTCCCGGTTCTGCCCCGCACACAACTGCCGCTCTGGAACTTCCTCTCCTCGCCGGCGGTGCGCACATCCGGCTATTCGGACAAAGTTGAGCCGGGAGTGCAGCCGAATGTGGGTGAATCGCGCGCGCTGGCGTTCAGAGCCGAGATGGCGCGCCAGCAACAGCAGCAACTTTACTGGCGCGGGTCGGTTTTCAACCGCATGCAGGAGAAACGCTGGGTGCGGCTGGAGAGCATCCCCTCGGAACAGCCGGTTTCAGGCGGAGATGGCATCGAACAGCTGATATACCCG